>NZ_JBHLWY010000009.1:0-65824 GCF_042432615.1 Bhargavaea ullalensis | reverse complement strand
CAAGGTCTTCGTCAAAAGGCGGACAACAGACACCGTCAATTGCCGGACTTTAAAGCGCGTCAGTAACAATCTTGATTGAACCGCCGTATACCGAACGGTACGTACGGTGGTGTGAGAGGTCGGGGGTTAGTCACCCCCTCCTACTCGATTTGGCCGGTCCGGCGGCAGTGTCCGCCTTCACATCCTGTCGGCCGCAAAGCATATAGTGGAAGAAAGGACTAAGGGAAGGGATGTGCGCGCATGCTCCTGTCGACGATGGCCGAAAAAGAGCTGATCCAGATGGAGGAGGGCATCCGGTACGGCCTGCTGGCAGACACGGAGATGTTGTTTGATCCAAAGAGCGGAAGGATCTACGGGTTTGAACTCAGGCGGCGAAGCGGCTGGCTGCAGGGAGGACGGAAGACCGGGGAAGCCGAGTATATTCCCTGGGAGGAGATCGTCCTGATCGGGGACGACCGGATCTTGTTCCGGCGGACAAAACCGCTTCACGAGGGGATGTTCGAGTGAGCGGGGCGGACTGGCTGCTCATCGGGTCCGATCCGCGCGTGGCGCTGGCGGCGGAGCTCCTGAAAAAAGAAGGCGGCACAGTGGTAGTACACGCGGCAGACAAGTGGGATTCGAAAACCGGTGAGCTGGTACAAAACTGCAGGCCGCATCGTCTCGTCCTGCCGATGAGACCGCTTGCCGGCGTGCCAGGACCGGATGTGTTCAAAAGCGTCGGCGAGGTGTTTGCCGGCCTTCTGGACGATGACTGGGAGACAACCCTGGACCGGGCCGAAAAAAGGCCGCATCGATATCTAACGGAAGAGCGGTTCGTCTGGGAAAATGCAGGACTCACAGCCGAAGGATTTCTCGCATCCTGGTATGCGGCCGGCAGAGGGACGATGCGCGGCCGGGAATTTTGGATCGCGGGATACGGCCGGGTGGGAAAGACGCTCGCCCGGCTGCTCCGTCCGGCCGGGGCAACGGTCACCGTGATGGCGAGGTCGCCGGCATCGCTTGCGGAAGCGGTGCAGGAAGGGTTCGGATTCTGCCCGCTGCCTCAAACGGGAGCCGCCGTCCGTCCGCCGGTGCTCGTGAACACGATTCCTTCTCGGTGGCTCGATCCTGAAGGCCAGGTCAAACCGGAACTAATCCTTGACCTGGCCTCGCTGCCCGGTTGCCTAGCCCCCGGATGCCGTCATGAATACTATGAATTACTGCCTGCGCTCCCCGGAAAGTGGTTCCCGCATGATGCGGCCCGCCTTCTTGCGGAAGCCTTGTGCAGGATTGACGGCGAACGGAAGGGGAGGAACGATGCTTAAAGGAAAACGGATCGGATTTGGCATTACCGCATCCCACTGCACGTACGAGGATGTGATCCCGAAGATCAGGCTGTTCAGAGAACGGGGGGCGACGGTGGTCCCGGTCGCGACCCATTCGGTTTTGACTGCGGCAACGCGTTTCGGGACGGGTGATGAGTGGATCAGGAGGATCACGGAAGAGGCCGGCGCACCGGTCATCACGTCGATCCTTGAAGCGGAGCCGCTCGGGCCCAAAAACCCTGTTGACTGCATGGTGGTCGCCCCGATGACGGGCAATTCGATTTCCCGGCTGGCCAATGCGGTGACCGACTCGCCGGTGCTCATGGCGGCAAAGGCGACGCTGCGGAACGGGACGCCGGTCGTCATCGGCATCTCGACGAACGATGCGCTCGGCCTGAACGGGCAGAACATCATGAAGTTGTACAACACGAAAAATATTTACTTTATCCCGTTTGGACAAGATGACCCTGTGAAGAAGCCGAACTCCCTGATCAGTGATTTTACGAAGATGGTGGATACGGTGGAAGCGGCTCTTGCCGGAAGGCAGCTCCAGCCGGTTCTTATCTCCCACCCGGCCGGGTGACGGCAAAAGTGAATTTATTCACAAAAACTCTCTGCAAACGTGCTATAATACTGAACATTCGATCACAGAAAACAGGGAGTGGTTCACAATGGGTTACACAGTCGCAATCGTAGGAGCAACGGGAGCGGTCGGACGCACGATCGCGGGCAAGCTCGAGGAACGGAATTTTCCGGCGGACAAGGTGAAGTTCCTTGCTTCCGCCCGTTCTGCGGGAACGAAGGTCCAATTCCGCGGGGAAGAGCATACGGTGCTCGAAGCCGTTCCGGATCAGTTTGATGGCGTGGACATCGCATTTTTCAGTGCCGGCGGGAACGTCTCCAAGGCGCTTGCCCATGAGGCAGTGCGCCGGGGAGCCACGGTCATCGACAATACGAGCGCTTTCCGCATGGATCCAGACACGCCGCTTGTCGTGCCGGAAGTGAACCGGGACGTGCTTCAACACCACAAGGGACTGATCGCCAACCCGAACTGCTCGACGATCCAGATGGTGTGCGCACTGGAGCCAATCAGGAAAAAATTCGGTCTGGAACGCGTCATCGTCTCAACATATCAGGCGGTTTCCGGCGCCGGCGCGGAAGCGATCGGGGAACTCGGCAGGCAGGGGACCGACATGGAGGGACGGGCACAGTCGGACGCGGCGCTGCTTCCGGTGAAAGCCGGCAGCAAACACTATCCGATCGCCTACAACGCCATTCCGCAGATCGATTCATTCGGAGAAGACGGCTACACGCTTGAGGAATGGAAAATGATCAACGAAACCAAAAAGATCATGGGTATGCCGGATCTCCGGGTTTCGGCCACATGCGTCCGGCTGCCTGTCGTGACGGGCCACTCCGAATCCGTCTATTTTGAAACGGGGAACCCGGAGGCGGACACGGAGTCGGTCCGTGCTGCGCTTGCCGGGGCGGACGGAATCACGGTCATGGATGACCCGGAAGCCCAGATTTACCCGATGCCGCTGTTTGCGGAAGGAAAAGACGACGTGTTCACCGGAAGACTTCGGAAAGACCCGGACGTCCCGGGGGCATTCCATCTCTGGGTCGTGTCCGACAACCTGCTGAAAGGGGCCGCCCTCAACTCGATCCAGATTGCGGAGGCGCTCATCGCGGACGGCGCGGTGAAAGGGGAAGGAGCCGATGGAACTCGGCAACATATCAACGGCGATGGTCACGCCATTCGATGAAAAAGGGGAAGTCGACGGAAACAGGCTGCGCATTCTCGTCAATCATCTGATCGGCAACGGGTCGGATTCGATCGTCGTCTGCGGGACGACCGGAGAATCCCCGACACTGACGGATGCCGAGCGCGCGGCCGTCATCCGGATGACGATCGAGGCCGCGGCGGGCAGAGTGCCGGTCATCGCCGGCACCGGAAGCAACAGCACCGCTTCCACCATCGCACTCACCAGGAAAGCAGAGGAACTTGGAGCGGACGGCATCATGCTCGTCACGCCTTACTATAACAGGCCCGGACAGCGGGGGATCCACGCCCATTTCAAGGCGGCGGCGGAAAGTACCCGGCTGCCGGTCATGCTGTACAATGTGCCGTCCAGAACCGCTTCGCGGCTGGAGCCCGAGACCGTCATCTCGCTGGCCAGGATCCGGAATGTGCGTGCGCTCAAAGAGGCGGGCGGGGACCTGCTGAAGATGACCGCCGTCATCAACGGCACGGATGCGGGATTCAAGCTGTACAGCGGCGATGACGGACTGACACTTCCGGTCCTGTCGATCGGAGGGGCCGGCGTCGTGTCCGTCGCCTCCCATGTGGCGGGTCCGGAAATGCAGAAGATGATCCGGGCATACCGGGAAGGAAGACTGTCGGAAGCGGCAAATCTGCATGCCAAGCTGGCTGCGCTTGCGGAAGTGATGTTCTTCCGGCCGAGCCCCGCCCCGGTCAAACATGCACTTTTGGCTTCCGGCATCGACACGGGACCGGTCCGGCTTCCGCTCGTCGGTCTGGATAAATCCGAGGCCGAAACAGTGGAGAAAGCGCTTCTCCGCTTCCGTGCGGCAGAAAGTGCTTGAAACCGGAGGGTTGCAGGTGCCGGCTCGGTGAAGGCAGAAAGCAGGGAAGGCGCGCAACGTTGCGACGGCCTCCCTGCTTTTTGCTGTTTCATGCGGATCCTTGACTTTCCGCGCAAGCCCTTTTTTTATTTGTGCTGGATGTTTGGCTCCCGTATAATGGAGAATAGCGGATATGAACGGGTATGATTTAGGAGGAAGAACATTGACCAAGACAAAAAACGAAAACATCAAGGTCACCCCTCTCGGAGGAGTCGGGGAGATCGGAAAGGCGATGTACGTGATCGAGATCGATGACGAAATGTTCATCGTTGACAGCGGGCTTATGTTCCCGGAAGGGGAAATGCTCGGCATTGACATCGTCATCCCTGACATGACCTACATCGAAGAAAACAAGGACCGGCTCAAGGGGATCTTCCTCACGCACGGCCACGAGGACTCGATCGGATCGATCGCCTACCTGCTCAACAAAGTGCAGGCGCCGGTTTACGGCTCAAAGCTGACGATTGCGCTTGCGAAAGAGCATCTCAAGGCGATGCCGGCTCCGTGGAACGTCAAATTCTATGAAGTGTCGAACCGGAGCCGGATGAACTTCGAGGGGACTTATGTGACGTTCTTCAACACGACCCACAGCATCCCCGATTCTCTCGGCATCGTGTTCCATACGAGCGAAGGCGCGATCGTCCATACGGGCGAGTTCAAGTTCGACCAGTCGGCAAAAGGCAAATACCGGCCGGACATGTCCAAGATGGCGTCGCTCGGGGACGAGGGCGTCTTCATCCTCCTGTCTGATTCGACGGAAGCGGAGCGGCCCGGCTATACAACGCCGGAATCGGTCATCGGGGAACAGCTGTCCACGACGTTCCACAAGGCGCAGGGAAGAATTCTGATCGCCCTGTACGCCTCGAACTTCATCCGCATGCAGCAGGTGCTCGACCGGGCTGCGGAGACAGGCCGGAAAGTGGCGGTCATCGGGAAGTCGCTTGAGACGTATTTCCATGTCGGGATCAAACTCGGCTATCTCAACGTCAAGGACGACACGGTCATCCCTGTCAAGGAAATCGGCAAATACGACGATTCGCAGGTGGCCATCATCGTCACCGGCAACCAGGGCGAACCGCTCCATGCGCTTGAGCGAATCGTGAAGCGCCAGCATAAGGACATCCGGATCAAGGACACCGATACGGTCCTGATCACGTTCACGCCTTCCGCAGGCATGGAAGTCGGCATGTACAACACGATGAACGAACTGGCGAAGGCGGGGGCCGACGTGCTCACCGCCATCCGCAAAGTCCACGTGTCCGGCCACGGCAGCCAGGAAGACCTGAAACTCATGCTCAATCTCATGAGGCCAAAGTTCTTCATTCCCGTGCAGGGCGAATACCGGATGCTGATCGCCCACTCGAAGCTGGCCCAGCAGACGGGTCTTCCGAAATCCAGGATCTTCATCGCGGACAAAGGGGACATCGTCGAATACAAAAACGGCAAGATGCGCATGAGCGGCCGCGTCCAGGCGGGCAATGTGCTCATCGACGGCATCGGCGTCGGAGATGTCGGCAATATCGTGCTGCGTGACCGCAAACTGCTGTCCGAAGACGGAATCTTCATCGTCGTCATCACACTCAACCGGAAGAAGAAGACGATCGCCGCCGGTCCCGAAATCCTGTCGAGAGGCTTCGTCTATGTCCGCGATTCGGGCGAACTGATCGATGAGGCGGGAGAACTGGTCAAGAAGATCGTCGGCAAGTATTCAAACAAAGAATCGTTCGAATGGACAAGCATCAAACAGGAAATCCGCGATACACTCAATTCATACCTCTACCAGAAGACGAAGCGCCGGCCGATGATCATTCCGATCATCATGGAATACTGAGCGGGCATCACAACCAAAACAGACAAAAACGGGATTTCTTCGCCGTCCATGGCGGGAAGTCCCGTTTTCATCAGATGGAGGGGGACGCATGGCACAAAAGAAAAAGAGAAAAAAGACCGCATCCAAGAAGAAAAAAAGAACCGGCCTGCACCCGTTAACCTATGAGTTGTCGGGCCTTGTGATGACAGGCCTCGCCGTCATTACGTTCTTTGAACTCGGCTTCATCGGCCGCGCACTCGGAAACCTCGCAAAATTCCTGTTCGGCAACTGGCATCCGGCACTTCCGCTCATGTTCGTCGTGTTTGCACTGTTGCTCATGGTGAAACGGCAGGTCCCGGCACTCCGGAACCGGCTCGTCGCGGGGTTGTTGCTCATACTCGGCAGCCTGACGCTGTTCAGCCATGTGCTCCTGTTCACGGAGCGCTATGAATCCGGCAGGCTGCAGACAACTTCCGCATTGAAGGAAACATGGATCATCCTCATCACGGACGGGGGAATCACCGAAGGCGGAGTATCGCTTGGCGGCGGCATGGTCGGCGGCCTGCTGTTCGCCATGTTCCATGTCCTGTTTGATTCGACCGGGGCGACGATTGCCGGCATCATCATGCTGTCGATGGGTCTTGTGCTGCTCACCGGAAAGGCGCTCGTGCCGTATCTTGCCGAAAAGATTCCGGAAGCCGCGGGAAACCTCCGCGAAATGATTGACCGCGATCGTGCGGAGGCCAAGACGGACAAAAAAACGGCAACGCGGACAGAAAAACGGAAATCGGACCGCAAAGAACGGAAAAGGTCGAAAGAGCAGGCGGCAGACAAAGAACCGGTCCATACGCTGACGGTGTCCGAAGTTTCCGTGCCGGCCGGGCACCATGAAGAAGCGGAACCGGCACCGAGGCCGCAGCCCATCATTTCCTCATTCACGGAACGGGCGGAACGCTCAGCAGACGCGGCATCCAAAGATCACGGAGCGGCCGGCGGAGCGGAAGAACCGGCAGGCGAACAGGCTGAGTCGACAGTGGAGATCGGATCAATCAGCGAAGGCGAACCGGTCAACGAAGACTATGTGCTGCCGCCGGTCACCCTGCTGAGTCCGCCGCCCGAGAGCGATCAAAGCGGGGAATACAGCGCCATCCAGCACAATGCAGAAAAGCTTGAAAAGACATTCCACAGCTTTGGCGTGCGGGCGAGCGTCACGCAGGTCCATCTCGGTCCGGCCGTGACCAAATACGAAGTGATGCCGGACACCGGCGTAAAAGTAAGCCGGATCGTCAGCCTGTCCGACGACATTGCGCTGGCGCTGGCGGCACGGGACATCCGGATCGAAGCGCCGATCCCCGGCAAATCCGCCGTCGGCATCGAAGTCCCGAACTCGGAAGTCGCAATCGTCTCGCTCCGGGAAGTGCTTGAATCCCGCAACAACAGCAAGCCGGATTCCAAGCTGATGGTGAGCCTGGGACGCGACATTGCGGGCGACGCCGTGCTGGCCGAGCTCAACAAAATGCCGCACCTGCTCGTCGCGGGTTCGACGGGCAGCGGGAAAAGTGTCTGCATCAACGGCATCATCATCAGCCTGCTCATGCGTGCGAAGCCGCATGAAGTGAAGCTCATGATGATCGACCCGAAAATGGTCGAACTGAACGTGTACAACGGCGTGCCGCATCTCCTTGCGCCGGTCGTCACCGACCCGCGCAAGGCCTCCCAGGCGCTGAAGAAAGTCGTGGCCGAAATGGAGCGCCGCTATGATTTGTTTTCGCATACGGGCACACGCAACATCGAAGGTTACAACCACCATATCGATGAGTGGAACGAAGCGAATGAAGAAAAGCATCCGCGCCTTCCGTATATCGTCGTCATCGTCGACGAGCTCGCGGACCTCATGATGGTCGCTTCAAGTGACGTGGAAGATTCCATCACAAGGATTGCACAGATGGCCAGAGCGGCGGGCATCCATCTCATCATCGCCACGCAGCGCCCGAGCGTCGACGTCATCACCGGGATCATCAAGGCGAACATCCCGTCAAGGATTGCATTCGCCGTATCGTCCGCCGTCGATTCCCGGACGATTCTCGACTCCGGCGGCGCCGAAAAACTGCTCGGCCGGGGAGACATGCTGTTCCTTCCCGCCGGCGCGTCCAAGCCGACCCGCATCCAGGGCGCTTTCCTTTCTGACCAGGAAGTGGAGGAGGTAGTGGACTTCGTCATCAGCCAGCAAAAAGCCCAGTACCAGGAAGAAATGATTCCGTCGGACGTGGAAGAAACCGCACCGGAAGAAGAAACCGACGAACTGTACGACGAAGCGGTCGACCTGGTCCGAAGCATGCAGCAGGCATCCGTCTCCATGCTTCAGCGCCGCTTCAGGATCGGCTACTCGCGGGCTGCCCGCATCGTCGACCAGATGGAAATGCGGGGAGTCGTCGGCCCGCATGAAGGCAGCAAGCCCCGCCAGGTCCTCCTGAACGACAGGCACGATGAGTGACCAGGCGGTTTTTCAACGACGGAAAGCGAGAATCGAGATGGCGCCCGCCAGCCGGGCGGCCATCTCGATTTTTTTGTTCCTTATAAAGCGGGACGATGCCTGGGAATGTCCGTTTAACACGTCACATTTCCTGCTTCACTTTCTTCTTCCAATGATTGCGGTTTCAAAATGATGACAGATTGAAGGCGATTGTTAGAAAAAGGTCTATTTTGCTCTTGTTATTTCGAAATATAGGTATTTATTTAGTGTGATAAAAATGATATAGTATGACTGATTAGGAGGAAGGTTTTACATCAGATGTCTGATCTCATTGATTTGGTGGTGATTGCATGACGATCAAAGCGGACCATCGGCACTTGTACCTTCAGGTGATCGACCGGCTGAAGCGCGATATCACGACGGGTGTCTTCAAAGAAAAAGAAAAGCTTCCGTCCGAATTCGAGCTGGCCAAGATGCTTGGGGTGTCGAGGGCAACGCTGCGCGAGGCACTCCGTCTCCTCGAGGAAGACCATTACATCGTAAGGCGCCACGGAGTCGGAACGTTCGTCAATCCGAGGCCGCTGTTTTCTGCCGGGATTGAGGAGTTGTCGAGCGTATCGGCGATGATCCGGCAGGTCGGCATGGAGCCGGGGACCAACTTCCTCTCTTCGTCAGAAGACAAGGCGGCCGAAGAAGACATGGAACGCTTCGGCTGCGGCCCCGATGAACTGATCACGACGATCAGGAGAGTCCGGACCGCAGACGGGGATCCGGTCGTCTACTGCATCGACAAGGTGCCGTCCCGGCTGCTCGGCGATGAGTTCCTGAAGCGCAAAGACGACTCCATCTTCGAGGCGATCGAGCGAGAGGCCGACATCCGGATCACCCAGGCGGTGGCCCACATCGAGCCGGTCGGCTATGATGAGGCGGCTTCGCCGATCCTGGAGTGTGAGCCGGAGACGGCCCTCCTTATGCTGAGGCAGTACCATTATGCCGAAGGCGACGACATGGTCCTTTACTCGAGGAACTATTTCAAAGGTGACAAGTTCAACTTCCACGTATTGCGAAAACGGATGTAAAACGATCCAACTTCCTGCTATCACCCAAAACAATCTAGGGGGTTCCACACATGGCTAAACGCAAGTTCGGTCTTGCACTGTCGGTTCTTCTTGCTGCCGGCACACTGCTCGGAGCATGTGGCTCGGGCAACGATGACGCGTCAAAAGACAACGGCAAAAAAGAAGGCGGCGGAGAGAAAACAAGCGAATTTTCGGTGGCAATGGTCACAGACGTCGGCGGCATCGACGACAAGTCGTTCAACCAGGCGGCATGGAAAGGCATCAAGGAGTTCGGCGAAGCGAACGACATGGAAAAAGGCGACGGCGGCTATGACTACCTTCAGTCTGCCGGCGAAGAAGACTACATCCCTAACCTCAATGCCCTCGCGCGACGCGACTTCTCTCTCGTCTTCGGTGTGGGCTTCATGATGCAGGATGCAATGGATGAAATTGCATCCCAGCAAAAAGATACAGAGTTTGCCATCATCGACGCAGTCGTTGACCAGCCGAACACTGCCAGCATCCTCTTCAAGGAACAGGAAGGCTCCTACCTTGCAGGCGTTGCCGCAGCACTGATGACCGAATCCAAGAAAGTCGGCTTTGTCGGCGGGATGGAAAACGAAGTCATCCACCGCTTTGAGTCAGGCTTTGTCGCAGGCGTAAAAGCCGTTGACCCTGAGATCGATGTTGACGTCCAGTATGCAGGCGCGTTCGACAAAGCGGAAACCGGCAAGACAATGGCCAACCGCATGTATTCCAGCGGCGTGGACATCATCTTCCACGCAGCGGGCGGCACTGGCAACGGTGTGTTCTCCGAGGCAAAGGAACGCAAATCTGCAGATCCGGATGCAAATGTCTGGGTGATCGGCGTTGACTCCGACCAGTACGACGAAGGCGCGGTCGGCGACACGAACGTCACTCTCACTTCAATGCTGAAGCGAGTTGACGTTGCGGTTGAAGACATCGCGAAACGTGCGAAGGAAGGCGACTTCCCTGGCGGCGAAACACATGTCTACGGCCTTGATGAAGACGGCGTTGACCTCGCGGATTCCCGCGGCGCAATTCCTGAAGAAGTGATGACGAAGATCGAAGACTACAAAGAAAAGATCAAGTCCGGTGAAATTGAAGTTCCGGAATATCCGGAAGGCAAAGAACCGAAGAAATAAAAAATCCAGCACAACATGGAGGCCGGCCCATTCCGGCCTCTGTGCTTTCTTTTTGAATGATGATCTGCCATGCAAATGGATAGATGAAAGATTTCCTGGTGCAGGAAGTCTTTCCTGTATCCCGTTTGCGGCCGCCGTCTGGCAGCCGGAGATCCAGGTCCAAGAGGCAAAGGAGTGAAACCATTGGAATATGTGATCGAAATGCTCAACATCCGCAAGGAGTTCGGCAATTTCGTGGCAAATGACAACATCACGCTGCAACTCCGCAAAGGGGAGATCCATGCGCTTCTCGGAGAGAACGGTGCCGGGAAGTCGACACTCATGAACGTCCTCTTCGGGCTGTATCAGCCGGAAGGCGGGGAGATTCGGGTCCGCGGCAAAAAAGTCGCCATCACGGATCCGAACGTGGCGAACGAGCTCGGCATCGGCATGGTGCACCAGCACTTCATGCTTGTTGAGAACTTCACGGTCACCGAGAACATCATTCTTGGGAACGAGCCGACGAAAGGCGGTTCCCTGAACATATCGGCCGCTGCCAAGAAGGTGGCCGAGCTGTCGAAGCAGTACGGGCTCAACGTCGATCCGTATGCCAAGATTGAAGACATTTCTGTGGGAATGCAGCAGCGGGTGGAAATCCTCAAAACCTTATACCGGGGTGCGGAAATCCTGATTTTCGACGAGCCGACCGCATCCCTGACTCCCCAGGAGATCATGGAACTTATCACAATCATGCGCAAGCTCATCAAGGAAGGGAAATCGATCATCCTGATCACCCACAAACTACAGGAGATCATGGATGTATCCGACCGGGTGACCGTCATCCGTAAAGGGAAGGGGATCGGCACCGTCATCACCTCCGAGAGCAGCCCGGAAGAACTGGCTTCGCTCATGGTCGGCCGGCAGGTCATCTTCAAGACTGAAAAAGGCCCTGCCCATCCGACCGATGAAGTGCTCGCGGTCAAAGATCTGGTCGTCACCGATTCCCGGAACGTTGAAAAGGTAAAAGGACTCAACCTGAGCGTCCGCCGCGGAGAAATCGTCGGCATTGCCGGCATCGACGGCAACGGCCAGTCAGAGCTGATCGAGGCGATCACCGGTCTCAGAAAGACCAAATCCGGAAGCGTATCGATCAACGGCAAAGACATCACCAACAAGCGTCCGCGCCAGGTCACCGAATCGGGCGTCGGGCACATCCCGCAGGACCGGCACAAACACGGGCTCGTCCTTGATTTCCCGATCGGCTACAATATCGCGCTCCAAACGTATTATCAAAAGCCCCTTTCAAAGGGCGGGATCATCGATTACAAGGCGATCGACCGCTTTGCGGAACAGATCATCGAACAATATGACGTCCGCACGCAGGGCGCGCACGAGCCGGCCCGAGCCCTTTCGGGGGGGAACCAGCAAAAAGCGATCATCGGACGCGAAGTCGAGCGGGATCCCGACCTGCTCATCGCCGCGCTCCCGACCCGCGGGCTGGACGTCGGGGCGATCGAGTTTATTCACCGCCGGCTCATCGAGCAGCGGGACAGCGGAAAAGCGGTTCTCCTCATCTCGTTCGAGCTTGACGAGGTCATGAACGTCTCAGACCGCATTGCCGTCATCTACGACGGAGCGATCATCGATACGGTCAAGCCGCTCGAAACGGATGAACAGGAACTTGGCTTGCTGATGGCGGGCCATTCCCGCAAAGAGGCGGCGGCCATGCAGGCGGAAGAAGGTGATGACAAGCATGTCCAATAGAATGATTAATATCCTCGTCCCGGTGATTTCCGTGATCCTCGGCCTGCTCGTCGGGGCAATCGTCATGGTTGTCAGCGGCTATGATCCGGTTAAAGGATATATTGCCCTCTGGAACGGGATCTTCGGCGACTCCTATGCAATCGGCGAAACCATCCGCCAGATCACGCCGTACATCCTTGCCGGTCTTGCAGTGGCATTTGCCTTCCGTACCGGGCTGTTCAATATCGGAGTCGAGGGCCAGCTCATCGTCGGCTGGTTTGCGGCAGTGTATGTCGGCGCGGCATTCGACCTTCCGAAAGTGATCCATCTTCCGCTTGCCATCCTGGCCGGCGCGGCTGCGGGTGCCCTATGGGCGTTCCTGCCGGGATTGCTGAAAGCGAAGATGAAAATCCACGAAGTCATTGTGACGATCATGATGAACTATGTTGCGCTTTATGTGGTCAACGCGCTCATCAAGACTTGGTCGGGCGGCGGCGACAAGACGGAGCGGATCAAAGAAACCGCTTCGCTCCGCTCGGATTTCCTCGCATCGATCACGGATTATTCACGGCTCCACTACGGCATCATCCTCGCCCTGCTGATGGTTGTGCTTATGTGGTTCCTGCTTGAGAAAACAACGACCGGCTTCGAACTCAAGGCCGTCGGATTCAACGAAAATGCTTCTGAATATGCCGGCATGAAGATCGGCAAAAACATCATTCTGGCGATGGTCATTTCCGGTGCATTTGCCGGACTGGCGGGTGCCATGGAAGGGCTCGGGACATTCGGCAACATGTACACGCGCGGCGGATTCACCGGCATCGGGTTTGACGGGATCGCCGTTGCCCTGCTCGGAGCCAACACGCCGCTCGGTGTCATCTTCGGTGCCGTTCTGTTCGGTTCTCTGAAGTACGGGGCACTGAACATGCCGAATGCCGCCCAGATTCCCGAGGAGATTGTCCAGATTGTCATCGCGCTCGTCATCTTCTTCGTGGCGTGCGGCTATGCAATCCGCCTTCTCCTGAGCAAGATCTCCAAGAAAAAGGAGGCAAAGTGACATGAGCTTCCTCGAAATCCTGTACTTCATGGCACCGGTATCGATTGCATACGCCGCGCCCCTCATCTTCACGGCGCTCGGCGGCGTCTTCTCCGAGCGGTCCGGCGTCGTCAACATCGCACTGGAAGGGCTCATGGTGATGGGGGCTTTCATCGGCATCCTGTTCAACCTGTTCTTCTATGATACTTTTGGAAGCTGGACTCCGTGGGTCGCCCTGATTGCGGCGATGATCGTGTCCGCCGTCTTCTCGCTCCTGCATGCGGTCGCATCAATCACGTTCCGGGCAGACCAGGTTGTCTCCGGCGTTGCGATCAACATGCTCGGTCTTGCGGTCGCGCTGTTCCTGACGAAGATGATCTTCGACAAAGGACAGACCGACTTCATCAAAAAAGCGATTCCAAACTTCAACATTCCGGTGCTCCAGGATATCCCGGTCATCGGTCCGATGCTCTTCAAGGGGGTCTACGGATCCAGCATCCTGGCCATCGTCGCAGCGTTTGTCGCCTGGTATGTCATCTTCAAGACACCGTTCGGCCTGCGTCTGCGCTCGGTCGGCGAACACCCGATGGCAGCGGACACGATGGGGATCCACGTCAACCGGATCCGCTACATTGCAGTCGTCATCTCCGGCGCTCTTGCCGGCATCGGCGGAGCCATTTATTCTCAGACGATGACGCGTGATTTCGGCCACGCGACGATCAACGGCCAAGGCTTCATGGCGCTCGCCGCCATGATCTTCGGCAAGTGGCATCCGATCGGTGCGATGGGGGCCGCCATCTTCTTCGGCTTCGCACAGGCGCTCGCTGTTGTCGGTCCAAGCATCCCGATCATCAAAGAAATTCCGACCGGCTATCTCCACGCGCTCCCGTACATCCTCACGATCCTCGCCCTCGCCGGCTTCATCGGCAAGGCAACAGGACCAAAGGCGAGCGGCAAGCCTTACATTAAAGGCAGCAGGTAAGACCGTCAACGACAAGGCTTTCATTCAACCAACTGGAAAAGGCGAGATTGCATCCGGCTAACGGAGGCAATCCCGCCTTTTTTATGATGGGTCAGAGAGGACCGCATTGGCTGCGGCGGCCAGGCGCCAAATCGTCTCCTTTCGCTCAATGAATCACACACAATGGTTAACATAATATAATTACGGAGATAAACGCCAATGTTTGCCACCGGCGCTCCGGTTTCGGTATAGTGGAATTGGACAATACTCAATAAAAATAACGAATGAAACCGAGGTGTGCCATGTTTACGGAATTTCGACTCGCAGAAGGCGTCCGGCTGTTTGTTCGCCGGACAACCCAATTCAAAACGGTGACTTTTTCACTGCGCTTCCGGCAGCCGATGACTGCCGCCGGTGCATCGGCAAGGGCGGTTCTGGCCAATATCCTGGAAGACAGCAATGAAACCCATCCGAGCCGGGCGGCGCTCCGTTCCGCGCTTGAGAACATGTACGGCACGCTCTATTATACGGATGTGGGCAAGCGGGGAGACTACCACTACGTCTCCTTCAATGCAGAATGCGTCAACGACAAGCTTCTTGAAGAGGAAGGCGTCGTGGACTGGACGGTCCGCCTGCTTGCCGATTCCGTTTTCCGGCCGAACATGCAAGACGGGAACTTCAAGCCGCAGATTTTCGAGCGGGAGAAGCAGACGGTCCTTGAACGGCTCAGCTCGCTCTATGATGACAAGACCCGCTTTGCCCAGCAGCGCTTGATGCAGCTCATGCGGCCGGACAGCCCGGAATCGATCCGGGCGACCGGCGACGAGGAACATGTAGGCGCGCTGGCCGGACAGGATGTACTGGATGCGTACAAACGGATGATCAGCGAAGATGAAGTGGACATCTATGTGGCGGGGGATGTGGATCCGGAGGCGTTTTCCGAAGAAATCCGTTCTGCTTTCAATTTTGAAGGACGGATTCCGGCCGTTTCTCCCCAGGCGGCGACGGAGCGGCGGGGCAAAACCGGCCGTGTGTATGAACGACAGGCGATGAAGCAGGGCAAACTGCACATCGGTTTTTCGACGCCGGTTCTCTTTGGAACAGAAGATTTCCCGAAAATGCAGCTCACAAACGGCATCTTCGGCGGATTCCCGCATTCCAAGCTGTTCATGAACGTGCGGGAAAAGGAAAGCCTGGCCTACTATGCGGCCAGTTCCTACCTGTCAAGATACGGGCTGATCACCGTTTCATCCGGCGTGGATCCCGAGCAGGCGGAAAAGGCGGCAGCACTCATCGATGAACAGCTCGAAGCCATGAAGGCCGGTGAAATTTCAGATCTTGAACTGGACCAGACGAAGGCGATGCTCGCCAATCAGCTCCGGGAAGCTCTGGATTCGGCAAGAGGCCAAATTGAAATCTTCGATCAGTACAAGGACCTTCCGGGCGGATTCTCTCCGGAGGCCTGGATTGCCAAATGGGAGCCGGTCACAAAGGAAGACATCCAAAAAATGGCCGGCACCATTGAAAAAGAACTTGTTTACCTGCTGTCAGGAAAGGAGGAATCCGATGATGCGGACGCTTGAATTCGATCGGTTGCAGGAGACCCTGTACCATGAGGAACTTCCGAATGGGCTCCAGGTGTTCATCCTTCCGAAAAAAGGCTTCTCGAAAACTTATGTGTCATTCACGACGAAATACGGCTCCATCGACAATACATTCAAACCGCTTGGAAAGTCGGATATGGTCCGCGTTCCGGACGGCATCGCCCATTTTCTTGAGCATAAAATGTTCGAGAAGGAAGACGGGGATGTATTTCAGAAGTTCGGAGCGAACGGGGCATCCGCCAACGCGTTCACTTCTTTCACCCGGACTGCGTATCTGTTCTCCGCGACAGACAATTTGTATCCGAACACGGAGCTTCTCCTCGACTTTGTCCAGTCTCCGTACTTCACGGAACAGACGGTTGAGAAGGAAAAAGGCATCATCGGCCAGGAAATCACCATGTATGACGACCAGCCGGACTGGCGGGCGTACTTCGGCGCCATTGAAAACCTGTACAAGTCGCACCCGGTGAAGATTGACATCGCCGGCACGGTCGAGTCGATTGCGGACATCACTGCGGATCATCTGTATGAGTGCTACCATACGTTCTACCACCCGTCGAACATGCTTGTGTTCGCGGTCGGAGCGGTGGATCCCGAAGAAATGATGGCGTTCATCCGCGAAAACCAGGCGGCCAAGACATTCGACAAACCCGAGCCGATCGTCCGTGAATTCCCTCAGGAGCCGGCAAGTGCGGATGTGCCCGCCCGCTCGATCAAGATGGATGTCTCAAAGCCGAAAGTCCAGTTCGCGGTGAAGCTGCCGCACCCGGACCTTTCGGGCATCGATGCGCTCAAGCATGAGCTCGCCGCTGAAATCCTGCTCGACCTGCTTTTCGGCAGAACATCCGACTTCTTTACGGAAGCTTATGAAGAAGGCCTCATCGACGAGTCGTTCGGCACCGAGTATACATCGGAGGCGGGCTTCGCATTCGCGGTGATCGGAACCGACAGCAAAGATCCCGACAAATTTGCGGAGAAGGTCCGGGCGACACTAAGAAGTGCGGCGGAGAAATTCCCGTTCGGACAGGATGCGCTCGACCGACAGCTCCGTAGAAGGACCGGCCTGTTCCTCCGCGCACTCAACTCGATCGAATACATCGCCAACCAGTTCACCCGGTATACATTCAACGGGATGAATCTGTTTGACACCGTCCCTGCACTTGAAGATCTGCAGGTGAAGGACCTGCAGGATGCGCTCGTTCCGCTCGCCGATGAGCAGGCATGGAGCGTGTTCCAGGTGCTTCCCGACAAAGGGGAATGACAGGGAGGAAAACCGCGGCCGTCCTGGGCGCATCCGGTGAGATCGGAACGGCCGTCGCCGAGAAGCTCGCTTCCTCCGGCTGGTCGCTTTATCTGCACTACAACCGTTCGGAGGAAAGGGCCGAAGCCTTGCGCGAAGGGTTGTCCGCACGGTATCCGGATCAGCGCTTCGAGACGGCGGGCGCCGATTTCTCAAAGCCGGACGGCGGAGAGAAACTGGCGGCGTCGACCGGGGACATCCGGGCGGTCGTCTCGGCTGCGGGCCAGGAGATGAACAAACTGCTGACGGATACGTCGATGAAAGATCTGGATGCGCTCTGGCATGTGCATGCCGCCAATCCGATGCGCTTTATCGCGCTCGTTTCGGAACGTCTGCGGCGGCACCCGGTTTCCCATGTCGTGATGATCGGATCGATCTGGGGAGATGCGGGAGCGGCCGGCGAGGTGGCTTATTCGGCAGTGAAAGGCGCCGTCCACGGTTTTGTGAAGGCCTATGCGAAGGAAGCGGCGGGCTCGAATGTGCTCGTCAATGCCGTATCACCCGGCTGGATTGAAACCCGCATGAACAGCCATCTGACCGAGGAAGAGAGGCGGATGGCCTTCGGCGAGATTCCCCTCATGCGGCCCGGCCTTCCGGGCGATGTGGCCGGGATGGTCGATTTCCTTCTGGGGGAAGGCGGTTCTTATGTAACAGGCCAGATTATCCGCGTGAACGGCGGCTGGTATATTTAAAGGGAAAGAGGGCGAAACGGCGCCCTCTTTCCCTTTTCTTCAACCCTTAAATCCGCTATGATAGAAATACATTGCGCACCGGCGCCGATGGAGGCGATTTTACTTGAGTGAGTGGTATATGGAGTATGAAATCGAAGTGAACCGTCCGGGTCTGCTCGGAGAAATCTCATCGCTTCTCGGGCTGTTGCGCGTGAACATCATCACGATCAACGGCGTCGATGAGGGCCGCAGGGGAATGCTTCTCAGCTCGGAGGACGACGAGGCGATCGAGCGGTTTGAACTGATCGCTTCCACGATGGAAATGATCAACGTCCGCAAGCTGCGTCATCCGAAGCTGCGGGATATCCTTGCGGTCCGCCACGGCAGGTATATCCAGCGGGATGCCGATGACAAGAAGACATTCCGGTTTGTCCGCGACGAACTCGGGATCCTCGTGGATTTCATGGCGGAGATCTTCAAGCAGGAGGGGCACAAACTGATCGGCATCCGCGGAATGCCCCGGGTCGGAAAAACAGAGTCGGTCGTCGCGGCCAGTGTCAGTGCAAACAGAAAGTGGATTTTCCTTTCTTCGACGATGATCCGTCAGACGGTCCGCAGCAAGCTGGCCGGCGACGAATTCTCCGGCAACAATGTGTTCATCCTCGACGGGATCGTCACGCGAAAAGCCACCGATGAGCGCCATATGCAGCTCGTGAGGGAGATCATGCGCATGCCGTCCATCAAAGTGGTGGAACATCCCGATATCTTTGTACGTCATTCAGAGTATACAATGGACGACTTTGACTATATCATTGAAATCCGGCGGGATAACGACGAAGAGATCACTTACGACAAACTGGAGCAAAACGACAGAATGTCAGGCCGGAGCGGAATGGATTTCGGATTCAATATTTGATAGGAAGGTGTTTTGGTTGTCCGAACTGGGCGCTCGGCTGAAGCAGGCAAGAAAAGAAAAAGGATACTCGCTCGACGATCTTCAGGAACTGACGAAGATTCAAAAGCGCTATCTCTCCGCAATTGAAGAAGGGGATTTCGGCATCATGCCCGGGACTTTCTATGTCCGGGCATTCATTAAGCAGTACGCCGAGGCGGTCGGCCTGGATCCGGATGAGATGCTGGCACTCTACAAGGCCGAAGCTCCGGCGCCGGCCCCCGGCCAGGAACCGGGCATGCCGGCGCCGGCGATGAGAAGAAGCACGATGGCAAGACGCTCGGGACGGGCGGCCGAGGTGATGCCGAAGGTGATCCTCGCCCTGTTCATCGTCCTTGCCGTCGCAATCGTCTGGTTCCTTTCTCAGATGACCGCTTCAAACAGCAAGGATGAGGAAAGGCAGGAGCCGGACCGCAGCGTGAAAGTGGAGCAGCCGGGCGGCCAGACGGCTTCCGGCCAGCAAAGCGCGGCGGATGAAGAATCGGAGGCGGTTGACGCGGATTCCGATGAAGAAGCGGCAGATGAAACAGCCGGTGCAGAGGAAGAAAAGTCCGCGGCCGCGCTTTCCTTCGACCGTTCCGAAGGGGAAACCTCCTACTACAGCCTTGCCGGTGCAGACACGGCCACTGTCATGGTCAAAGGATCCGGCAGATCCTGGGTCACCGCGACGGACAGTGCCGGCGCACAGCATTTGAGCCGCACGGTAGAGAGCGGCCAGGAGGAAACGATCGAGGTTTCCGGAGTGGACTGGATCCGGCTCCGCATCGGCTATACGCCCGGCGTGTCGCTGATCGTCAATGGGCAGAAGCTGGAATATGAAATTCCCGAAACCGAGCGGGTGACGCAAAACATCGTCATCCAGCTTGCGAACAAACAATAGTCATCTGGCAACAGATGGCTATTTTAATTGAAAGGATTGAACGGCACATGAATTTACCGAACAAAATCACCGTAGCCCGTATTTTCCTCATCCCGGTTTTCATGATCTTTATGCTCATTGATTTCGGTTTCGGGGAAGTGCGCTTCGGAGGCACGGAACTTTCCGTCGAGCATCTGATCGGCGGCATCCTCTTCATCTTCGCATCGCTGACCGACTGGATCGACGGCCACCTGGCCCGCAAATACAATCTGGTCACAAACATGGGCAAATTCCTGGATCCCCTGGCGGACAAGCTGCTCGTCTCGGCCGCGCTCATCATCCTCGTGGAGATGGGGCTGGCGCCGTCCTGGATCGTCATCATCATTATCAGCCGCGAGTTTGCCGTGACCGGTCTCCGGCTCATCCTGGCGGGCGGCGGGGAAGTCGTGGCGGCGAACATGCTCGGCAAGATCAAGACAACCGCCCAGCTGATCGCGATCGTCTTCCTGCTTCTGAACGACATGTTCTTTGCCGCGGCGGGAATTCCGTTCGGCATGATCATGCTTTACATCGCACTTGTGTTCACCGTCTGGTCGGGAGCCGACTACTTCTACAAGAACCGCCGCGTTCTTCTCGAATCCATGTAAGGAAAGGATGAAGCCCCATGAAAGCTGAAATCATTGCGGTCGGATCTGAGTTGTTGCTCGGCCAGATCAACAACACGAATGCCCGGTATATTTCATCGGGCCTGGCGGAAATTGGCATCGATGTCCATTTTCAGACGGTCGTCGGCGACAACCCCGGCAGGCTCGGAGAAGTGATCCGGATCGCCGAAAGCCGTGCCGATCTTCTCATCTTCACCGGTGGACTCGGCCCGACGAAAGATGATCTGACGAAGGAAACGATTGCGCACCACGCGGGAAGGCGGCTCGTCCACGATGAAGCGGCACTTCGGTCCATCGAGGGCTGGTTTAAGCGGATGGGACGGCCGATGACGGAGAATAACCGCAAGCAGGCACTTGTCCTGGACGGTGCCGTTGTACTGGAAAACCGGCATGGAATGGCTCCCGGCATGCTTGCCGCTTCCGGCGGCGTCCACTATTTGCTCATGCCGGGGCCGCCGAAGGAGATGGAGCCGATGTTCACCGAGCAGGCAAAGCCTCTTCTGGCTCAGATTGCGGGTGAGGATGGCCGCATCGTGTCCCGTGTTCTCCGGTTTTACGGAATCGGGGAGGCGGAGCTGGAGGAGCGGCTGATGGACCTGCTGGACAACCAGACGAATCCGACGCTCGCGCCGCTCGCCTCCGACGGGGAAGTGACGATCCGGATGACGGCGAAGACGGAAAGCCGGGAGGAGGCCGTGGTGCTGCTTGATCGTGCAGAAACTGAAATCCGGAAACTGGCCGGCGAATATATCTACGGCCATGACGACGAGACGCTCGTTTCCAAGGCAGCCTCCCTGCTGATCGAAAACCGGCTGACAATTTCCGCTGCGGAAAGCCTCACCGCCGGCCTGTTCATGGCAGAGTTGGCAGAGCAGCCCGGGATCAGCGCCGCGCTTGCCGGCGGCGTCGTCACCTACACCGCAGAGGCGAAAACGGCCCAGCTCGGAATTCCGGCCGAGTTTCTGAAAGAGCATGGCGTTGTCAGCGAAGAAACAGCCGCTGCCATGGCTTCTTCCGTCCTCGCCAAGTTCTCGACCGACGTCGGTGTCGGTCTCACCGGGGCGGCCGGCCCCGATCCGCACGATGGCGAACCCGGGGGCACGGTTTGGGTCGCCATCGCCCGGCGCGGCGGTTCGATGGAGACAAGAAAGTTGCTCTTGTCCGGCATGCGCAACACAAACAGGATCCGGGCAGTCAAATCCGCCCTCCATATATTGATTCGCATGATCGGCTGAAACACGGCCCCGAAAATTGGATTTCGGGGCCGTGTTTTGCGTCAAATTGCAAATATGGCATCGGGAACGGGACTGAAATCCAAAAACCGCATGAATTAAAATCGAATGGATGTTCGCTTTTTCCTTGAAGTTTTCTCAGAAACCGAGTATAGTAGTGGTAGTAAGAAAAACAGTATGAACCTATGAGGAGGAACAAGTTTGAGCGATCGCAAAGCTGCATTGGACATGGCATTGAAACAGATTGAAAAACAGTTCGGGAAGGGATCCGTCATGAAACTGGGAGAAAAGACGGACCGGGAGATCTCGACTTCGCCGAGCGGTTCGCTCACTCTTGACACAGCGCTTGGAGTGGGCGGCTACCCGCGCGGCCGTGTCGTCGAAATCTATGGGCCGGAAAGCTCGGGCAAGACGACCGTTGCGCTCCACGCCATCGCCGAAGCACAGTCGTCCGGCGGGACGGCCGCCTTCATCGATGCCGAGCACGCACTCGACCCGGTTTATGCGCAAAAACTCGGCGTCAACATCGATGAGCTCCTCCTTTCCCAGCCGGACACCGGCGAGCAGGCGCTTGAAATTGCTGAAGCCCTCGTGCGGAGCGGTGCCATCGACATCATCGTTGTCGACTCGGTCGCCGCGCTCGTCCCTAAAGCCGAGATTGAAGGCGAGATGGGCGACTCTCACGTCGGCCTCCAGGCCCGGCTCATGTCCCAGGCGCTCCGGAAGCTGTCCGGCGCCATCAACAAGTCGAAGACACTTGCCATCTTCATCAACCAGATCCGTGAAAAAGTCGGCGTCATGTTCGGCAACCCGGAAGTCACTCCGGGCGGCCGCGCGCTGAAATTCTATAGTTCCGTCCGGCTTGAAGTCCGCCGCGCGGAATCCATCAAGCAGGGAAGCGACATTGTCGGGAACCGAACCCGCATCAAAGTCGTGAAAAATAAGGTTGCCCCTCCGTTCCGCACGGCTGAAGTGGACATCATGTACGGGGAAGGGATCTCCAAGGAAGGCGAGACGATCGACCTCGGCGTCGAAACGGACATCGTCCAGAAGAGCGGATCCTGGTATTCCTATAATGACGAGCGGCTCGGCCAGGGCCGGGAGAACGCCAAGCAGTTCCTGAAAGAAAATCCGGAGGTCCGGCAGGAAATTTCCAACAGGATCCGTGAAGCCTACGGTCTTGCCGGTGCACAGTATGTGATTGCCGGTCATGACGAAACGGAAGAAGACGAAGAGCTCGACCTTCTTCTCGGCGACGAATAAGACGATGAAGGCTGCCCGGGATGCAAGCGGGCAGCCTTTTCGCATTCGGCGGCCGGGTGTCCGGGGGCGGCCCGGTGAAGCGCACGGAAAGACCCCTCCGGCATCCGTGCAAAAGCCGGCAAACATCGTCAGAACAGTCAGCCGGCAATCCTTGACAGGGGATTTTTCCGCCGGTACAATTAAAATTGTATAGCTTCATGCAAGAAAAGCGGAGCGGGCCGTCTAGACCCTCGGCGGACAGATGCTCCCGAGAATCTGGCCCGCGCAGCTGGACAGAGCAACATCAGCATGACTGGCTTGACCACGGCCGGGATTTTGTTCCGGCCGGTTTGACAGACGAATGAAAGCAGGGGGAGGTGACCTCAATGGTTGAAGTGATCATCTCCGCTTTGCTCGGACTCATCGTCGGTGCAGTTGTTGGCTATTTTGTTTTGAAAAACGTGAACGATTCTAAAGTGACCGGTGCGAAGCAGTCTGCCGCGCTCATCGTTGAAGAGGGCAGGCGCGAAGCGGAGGCATTGAAGAAGGAAGCGCTACTTGAAGCGAAAGATGAAACCCACAAACTACGGACAGAAGCCGAATCCGACATCCGGGACCGCCGCGGCGAACTGCAGCGGCAGGAGAGCCGGCTGTTGCAGAAGGAAGAGAACCTCGACCGCAAGGAGGATGCGCTGAACAAACGTGAAGCGGGTCTGGAGCGCAAGGAAGACGCTTTGGCCGAACGACAACAGCATATCGCACAGATGGAGAGCAAGGCGGAAGAGCTCAAGTCGGAACAGCAGACGGAGCTCGAACGCATATCTGCACTCACCCGGGATGAGGCACGCCAGCTCATCCTGACTGAAGTGGAGAACGAATTATCAACTGACATCGCCGTCATGACAAGAGAGTCGGAACTCCGCGCGAAGGAAGAATCGGACCGGAAAGCCCGGGAGATCCTCTCCCTAGCACTCCAGCGGTTTGCAGCCGACCATGTCGCAGAAACCACCGTTTCGGTCGTCAATCTGCCAAATGACGAGATGAAGGGCAGAATCATCGGCCGTGAAGGACGGAACATCCGGACGCTTGAGACGCTGACTGGCATCGACCTGATCATCGATGACACGCCGGAAGCCGTCATCTTGTCCGGCTTTGACCCGATCCGGCGGGAAACTGCCCGGCTGGCACTTGAAAAACTCGTGCAGGACGGGCGGATTCATCCTGCCCGCATTGAAGAGATGGTGGAAAAGGCCCGGAAAGAGGTGGACGAGCAAATCCGCGAAGCCGGGGAGCAGACGACATTCGACCTGGGCATCCACAATCTGCATCCGGATCTGATCAAGATCCTCGGACGGCTGAAATACCGGACGAGCTATGGTCAGAATGTCCTGAAGCACTCGAAGGAAGTCGCCTATTTGTCGGGCCTGCTGGCAGCGGAACTCGGTTTCAAGGATTCCGACATCGCCCTGGCCCGACGTGCCGGCCTGCTGCATGACATCGGAAAGGCCATCGACCATGAAGTCGAGGGCAGCCACGTTGAAATCGGTGTTGAACTTGCCACCAAATACAAAGAGCATCCGGTCGTCATCAACAGCATCGCTTCGCACCACGGCGACACCGAACCGACTTCGGTCATCGCCATCCTCGTCGCTGCGGCCGACGCCCTGTCCGCCGCACGTCCGGGAGCGCGCAGCGAGACGCTCGAGAATTACATCCGGCGCCTTGAAAAACTCGAGGAAATCGCCGAGGATTATGATGGCGTTGAAAAGTCCTTCGCCATTCAGGCAGGGCGTGAAGTGCGCATCATTGTCCGTCCGGATCAGGTGGACGACATCACCGCCCACCGCCTTGCACGCGATATCCGAAAGCGGATTGAAAGTGAGCTCGACTATCCGGGCCATATCAAAGTGACCGTCATCCGGGAAACCCGTGCGGTCGAATATGCAAAATAACCGGCAGAACGGCTTCCGTGGACCCTCGTCCCGGGAGCCTTTCTCCATTTGGGAAAGAAGGCAATCAACTTTATGAAAATCCTATTTATCGGAGACATCGTCGGAGGTTCCGGCATGGACATGATCCGCCGCCAACTGCCGAAACTGCGCCGCCGATACTCACCGGATGTCATCATCGCGAACGGCGAAAATGCCGCTTCCGGAAAAGGGCTCACACGCGATGATCACGATGAGCTGCTTTTTGCCGGTGTGGATGTCATCACGATGGGCAATCACACATGGGACAAAAGGGAGATTTTTGACTTCATCGACGGATCCGAAGCCCTCATCCGGCCGGCCAACTTTTCCCCCGAGGCGCCGGGCCGCGGAACGGTGACCGTCCAAAAAGAGGCGGGCACGCTTACGGTCATCAACCTCCATGGCCGGACGTTCATGCCGCCGCATGACGATCCGTTTGCGATGGCCGACCGTTTGATCGAGGAGGCGGCTGCCGTCTCCCCGCTCATCTTCATTGATTTCCATGCAGAGGCGACAAGCGAAAAGATTGCGATGGGCTGGCACCTGGACGGCCGGGCCACCGCCGTAGTCGGCACGCACACCCATGTGCAGACCGCCGATGAGCGAATTCTTCCGGGTGGAACGGCCTATCTGACCGACGCCGGGATGACCGGCCCGTATGACGGCATTCTCGGCATGAAAAAAGAAGATGTCCTTTACCGCTTCAAGACGAACATGCCGGTCCGCTTCCAGGTGGACAACGGCAGAACCCAGCTCGGCGGACTGTTTGTCGAAGCGGACGCGGACACCGGCAAGGCACGCCGGGTCGAGCGGATCCTCATCAACGAAGACCATCCGTTCAACGGCTGAAATCGGCACGGAGAATGCAACGGGCGCTATCATGCCCTCCGCCTCCCCCGCATACAGTGGGTTATGGAAGCATCCGGTTCCATGAATGCGGAAAAACAGGAGGGAAAGGCATGGACTCGTTGAAAGTATCATCACGCTCAAATCCAAATTCAGTGGCAGGTGCGCTCGTGGCAGTCATCCGGGAGAAGGGATATGCGGAAATGCAGGCGGTCGGGGCCGGAGCGCTGAACCAGGCGGTCAAGGCAGTCGCCATTGCCAGGGGGTTCGTCGCCCCGAGCGGCGCCGACCTGACGTGTTCCCCTGCCTTTACGGACATCATCATCGCAGGCGAGGAACGGACGGCGATGAAACTGCTTGTCGAAAAGCGAAAGCGCTGAGGGAGACGCCCGGCACACCGGGCCTTGCCCCGTGCGCTCAGGGGCGCACCGCGCGGATTAACCAAACAGGCATCGGTCCCGCCCGGAATCCGGGTCAGGGGCCGTATCTTTTTTGGGGGAATGGTCCGTGCGGGAAGCACGCAGTTTGTGGCAATGCCACGACAATCTGCCGCTTTCCTTGTGCGGCGGCCGTCCGGTTCAGTATAATGGGAGAAAACCCGTAACACGGGACAAAACCGATTGCCGCCTGTGTGACGTTCAGGGGCTGCGGCTGAAAAGGTGGATCAACCATGGAAAAGACATACACGAAACACGATATCATCGAAAAGGCGAAAGAACTCGCCGAAATGATCAGCGCGACTGAAGAAGTGGAGTTCTTCAAGCGGGCGGAAGAGCAGATCAACGACAACAAGAGTGTCCGCGAAAAAATCGCGAGCCTGAAGAGCCTTCAAAAGCAGGCGGTCAATTTCCAGCAATACGGGAAGGAGCGCGCACAGCAGCTCGTTGAAGGCAAGATCAGCCAAATCGAAGAAGAGCTGGACAACATGCCAATCGTCCGTGAATTCAAGCAGAGCCAGGTGGATGTCAACCAGCTTCTCCAGCTCGTCTCCAACACGATTGCCAACGATGTCACGAACCGCATCATCGAAGAGACCGGCGGAGATCTTCTCCGGGGCGAAACCGGATCCCAGGTGAGAAATGCACCGGGCAAACTGAATTAATCCAGCTTCACCGCGAATCCGCAGGGTTTCGGACAAACATGTCCGGATCCCTGTTTTTTTTCTGCATCGGCCAGTTTGGCCGAGCCCGCATTCATCATCCTCGTTGCGGATTCATATGATTGAATGGACAGCACCGGAACCGGAAGAAAGATGGGCGTTTTTTTCACTATCCGGGCGTTTGATGCATAAGATGGACTGAAGTGAATGAGGAGGGTTGACCCTGAAAAACTTACGGCAGATCGTCACGAAAGCGGTTGTCGCCAAAGGGAAGAAACGGTCGGAGTCGACTGAAGTGCTTTGCCCGCCGAACAAACCGTCGGGCATTCTCGGATGCTGGATCATCAATCACCATCATCAGGCCAAGAAAAACGGAAAGTACGTCGAGGTGACGGGCAAGTACGATATCAACGTCTGGTACTCTCACCACGACCACTCGAAGACATCCGTCTATACGGAAACGATTCATTACCGTGACCGCATCCGGCTCCATTACCGGGACGGAAGCACGGGCGGCCATGAAGAGGTTTACGTTAAAGTGATCCAGCAGCCGAATTGCACAGAAGCAGTCATCACGAAATGCGGTGAGAAATTCAGTGTCTCGGTTGAGCGGGAACTTCTTGCCGAAGTGGTCGGGGAAACGAAAGTCTGCATCCAGGTACATCCTCATGATTTTGAGGAGGAATGGCATTTCGGTGAGGAGAGCTCTTCCTCATCCACGGGAGGGCACGGCAAAAAGTCGCACCCGGGCGGAGAAGGCAGCAAGGACTCCAGTTCACTCTAGCCCCGCGCGGCAATCCGGCATTGTTCATCCATTCGGCAAAAGGCAGAGACTGACGGCCCTTTCGGGGGACCGGCAGACCTCTGCCTTTTGCGTTGCCCTCAACAGCCTGCCGCTCGGGTCACAAGCCGCCCGCCTCCGCGAAGCGGGCTTCACTGCGCCGTCCGTCTTGTGCCGGTCGCGGCATACCGGCCCGCTTCGCTTTTGATCGTCCAGCTGCGCGGGCCTGCCGCTCGGGTCACAAGCCGTCCGCCTCCGCGAAGCAGGCTTCGCTGCGCCGTCCATCTTGTGCCGGTCGCGGCAGAACGGCCCGCTCCGCTTTTGATCGTCCAGCTGCGCGGGCCTGCCGCTCGGGTCACAAGCCGTCCGCCTCCGCGAAGCAGGCTTCGCTGCGCCGTCCATCTTGTGCCGGTCGCGGCAGAACGGCCCGCTTCGCTTTTGATCGTCCAGCTGCGCGGGCCTGCCGCTCGGGTCACAAGCCGTCCGCCTCCGCGAAGCGGGCTTCACTGCGCCGTCCGTCTTGTGCCGGTCGCGGCATACCGGCCCGCTTCGCTTTTGATCGTCCAGCTGCGCGGGCCTGCCGCTCGGGTCACAAGCCGTCCGCCTCCGCGAAGCGGGCTTCGCTGCGCCGTCCGTCTTGTGCCGGTCGCGGCATACCGGCCCGCTTCGCTTTTGAGTGTTATAATTGAGGTGAATAATTTAGACATACGGGAGTTGTGGGACATGGCGGGATTGACACCGATGATGCGGCAATATATGGAGATCAAAGAAGAGTACAAGGACGCTTTTCTGTTCTTCAGGCTGGGCGATTTTTATGAAATGTTCTTTGACGATGCCCTGAAGGCAGCGCAGCTGCTGGAAATCACCCTGACTTCGAGGGAGGGGGGACAGGCGGGCCGGATTCCGATGTGCGGAGTTCCGTTCCACTCGGCGTCTTCCTACATCGAGACCCTTGTCCGCAAAGGTTACAAGGTGGCGATCTGCGAGCAGACGGAAGACCCGGCGCTTGCCAAGGGAATCGTCAAACGGGAGGTCATTCAGCTCATCACGCCCGGAACCTTGACGGAAGGCCGGTCGGTGGGCGAAAAGTCCAATGTGTTCATCGGATCAGCCGGACGTACGGAAGCGGGGGAATATGCCCTTGTCCGGATCGACCTGTCGACCGGCGAAGGCGTTGCCACGCTTGCGGGCCATGATGAGAAATCATTGATCTCCGAGGCGGAGTCGCTGAAGATCCGCGAAATCGTGGTGCCCGACGAGCTGTATCTTTCGTTGCATGACCTGGCCCGTTCGCGGAACATCCTTTTGTCGGTGGAGGAAGAAGAGAGTTTTCCGGACGGCGGCGGGGAATTGGCCGGACAATGCCCGCCCGCAATCCTGCCCGCGGCGGCCCGGCTGCTCCGATATTTGGAACGGACACAGAAACGGTCGCTCGGCCATATCCGCCCGATCGATTATCGGGAGCGCCGCGCCGTACTCTCGATCGATCCGAACTCGAGGCGGAACCTGGAGCTTGTGCAATCCATACGGGGTGGAGGAGAAAAAGGCTCCCTTTACTGGCTGCTGGACGAAACCGTCACTGCAATGGGCGGCAGGAAGCTGCGCCAATGGATCCACGAGCCGCTTGCCGGCAGGGATGCAATCCTCAACAGGACGGACACCGTCGGGGAATTCATGGAAGCATTTTTCGCCCGTGGGGAAGTCCGGGATCTGCTCAAGGGTGTCTATGACATGGAACGGCTTGCCGGGAAAGTGGCGTTCGGCAATGCGACGGGACGCGACCTGGCCCAGCTGCGACGGTCGCTTGCGCAGGCGGCGCCGATCCGGACTGCGCTGCAGAACAGCGGGACCACCCGGCTGGCGGCGTTTGCCGGTGAGATTGATCCATGTACCGAGGCGCTCGGTATGCTGGAGGCGGCGATTACAGACGAGCCCCCGATCAGCAACAAGGAGGGCGGCGTGATCCGGTCCGGCTTCAACCGGCGGCTGGACGAGCTCAGGGACGCTTCCCGCAACGGCAAGGACTGGATTGCTGCGCTTGAAGCGGAGGAGAGGCGGCTGACCGGCATCAAGTCGCTTAAGATCGGCTACAACCGGGTATTCGGTTACTATCTGGAAGTGACGAAGTCGAATGTCCACCTTGTGGACACCGGCCGGTACGAGCGCAAGCAGACGCTTGCGAATGCGGAACGCTATATCACGCCCGAACTGAAGGAAAAGGAAGCCCTCATCCTCAATGCGGAAGAGGAGGCGCTGATCCTCGAAACGGAACTGTTCAACGAAGTGCGGGAGCGGGTCAAAGCCCATATCCGCGAAATCCAGGACCTTGCCGACCGGCTGAGTTCACTTGATGTGCTGGCGGGATTTGCGGAAGTGGCTGAACGCTACCGCTATGTCCGGCCGGAATTCCATGACGGCCGGTCGATTGTCATCAGGAACGGACGCCATCCGGTCGTAGAGAAAATGCTGGATGACGGAACCTATGTCCCGAACGACTGCGTGCTGGATGACTCGGCGAACATGCTCCTCATCACGGGTCCGAACATGTCCGGAAAAAGTACATACATGCGCCAGGTGGCCCTGACCGTGATCATGGCGCAGATCGGCTGCTACGTGCCGGCAGATTCCGCCGAATTGCCGGTCACCGACCAGATCTTCACACGCATCGGCGCGGCGGACGACCTGGCCGGCGGGCAAAGCACATTCATGGTGGAAATGATGGAATCCCGGCATGCGCTTGCCCATGCGACCGCCGACAGCCTGCTGTTGTTCGATGAAATCGGCAGGGGGACTTCAACGTATGACGGAATGGCGCTCGCACAGGCAATGATGGAGTTCATCCATGAAGAAATCGGTGCAAACACCCTGTTTTCGACCCACTACCATGAACTGACCGGATTGTCCGAAAAGCTCGGAAGGCTGAGGAACGTTCATGTATCGGCAGCCGAGCAGAGCGGACACGTCATCTTCCTGCACAAGGTGAAGGAAGGCCCTGCAGACAAAAGCTACGGCATCCACGTGGCCGAGCTGGCGGGTCTCCCGGAAACGGTCATCCGCCGGGCGGAAGGGCTTCTTAGAGAATTTGAATCTTCCTCGGCTGCGGGCGGCAGACCGGACAGTCCTGAAAGTGATCAGCTTTCCCTCTTCGGTGAAGTGGTTGAAGGGGAGCAAGAACAAACCGGACATGCGAAGCTCGCCGAGGAAATCAAGGGCCTAGACCTTCTTCGCATGACGCCGATGGATGCATTCCAGTGGCTGCATGAACTGCAGGAGAAGATCAGACGGGAAGGGAGATAAAAAATGGGCCAAATCATCCTGATGGACGAACCGCTTTCCAATAAAATCGCGGCGGGAGAAGTGGTGGAGCGGCCGGCTTCCGTCGTCAAGGAACTGGTCGAAAATGCGATTGATGCAGAAGCGACCTCGATCGAAGTCCGGCTGGAGGAAGCCGGGCTGAAGGCGATCCGCGTGACGGACAACGGCAGGGGCATGGACGGCGGCGATGCTGTGCTTTCCTTCTCGAGACATGCAACGAGCAAAATCGGCAATGAGCATGATTTGTTCAGGATCCGGACGCTCGGCTTCCGAGGCGAGGCACTTGCCAGTATTGCGGCTGTCGCAAAAGTCGAAATGACCACATCAGACGGCGAAGCAGCCGGCATCCGCGTACGGGTCGAAGGCAGCCGGCTCATCGAGCAGGAGGGAGCCCCTTCGCGCAAGGGGACCGACATTACGGTGTCCCAGCTGTTTTACAACACGCCGGCACGCCTCAAATACTTGAAGACGCTCCAGACAGAGCTTGGCCATTCGATCGACTACATGAACCGGATGGCGCTCAGCCACCCGGGAATCGCTTTCCGGCTGCTACACAACGGACAGGAACATCTGAGGACATCGGGCAGCGGTGGCCTGCTGAAAGTCATTTCGGACATATACGGGGCCGGCACCGCCAGGAAAATGCTCCGATTTGACGGCGAGTCGGCAGACTACAGGGTATGCGGATACTGTGCCGTCCCGGATATCACAAGAGCCTCGAAAAACTATATGACCGTGCTCGTCAACGGCAGGTGGGTCAAAAGCTTCACGGTGACGAAAGCCGTGATCGACGCGTATCACACCTACCTGCCGATCGGACGATTTCCGATTGCGGTCATCTCGATCGAGGGCGACCCGTATCTCACCGACGTGAATGTCCATCCGGCCAAGCAGCAGATCCGTCTGAGCAAGGAGGGCGAATTGTGTGGGCTTATCCGCGACTCGGTGCGGCAGGCCGTCGCGGGTGCGCTCGGTGCTCCTGCCGCCAAGCCACCTAAAGAGCCCCGGCCGAAATCGGAGCAGACGGTTCTTTGGAGGAGCGCCGGGGAAGATCTCCGCCCCTCGCCGCCGGCCGGCTGGAATTCCGGATCCCCGGCCCCGTACATGCTGCCGGAAAAGACGGCAGAGCGGATCGGCGGCGGACACCCTCAATCGGAAGGCGGCTCATATCCGGAAAATGATTCAGGCACGGCCTTGGATTTTTCTCAGTCCGCCGTCGAGCAAGCCGGCGGACTGCCGGACCGCATCGTTCCGGAAAGCCCGCCTTATCCGAAGCCGTTTGATGAGCCGGCTGCGGTCAAGGAGGAACCGGCGCCCGGCTTGCCGGAAAACCCGAGGAAAGTGCCGTTTGAGGAACTGGAAGTCGTCGGTCAGATTCACGGGACTTACATCGTCGCCCAAAGCCCGGACGGATTTTATATGATCGACCAGCACGCGGCGCAGGAAAGGATCAAGTATGAGTTTTTCCGGGAAAAAGTGAAGAATGTGGATCCCGGCGAGCGTCAGGCACTCATGATTCCGATGACGTTCCACTATCCTCCCGACGATATGGAGCGGATCCGCGAAGTGCAGGGCGTCCTCGCAAAAGCAGGCATTGAGCTGGAGGAATTTGGCCACAATGCGTTCGTCGTCCGAGAGCACCCGTCATGGTTCCCGGCCGGCGCCGAAGAGGATATCATCGAGGCGCTCGTCGACCAGGCGCTTGCTGAGCGCCGGACAGACATCGGCAGGCTGCTTGAAGAGACGGCGATCATGATGAGCTGCAAGCGCTCGATCAAGGCGAACCATTTCCTTACCAGGACCGATATGGAGCGCCTGCTGACCGACCTCGGCCGGGCTGAGAGCCCCTACACTTGTCCTCACGGCCGACCGGTCATCATTCATTTTTCCACATATGAAATCGAGAAGATGTTCAAGCGGGTGATGTAGAGGAAAGGAGAGAAGCGGATGGATACTTATATCCTGTCGATCGATCAGGGGACGACAAGTTCCCGGGCCATCTTGTTCGACCGGGAAGGCCGCAAAGTTCACAGTGCCCAGCAGGAGTTCAAGCAATACTTTCCGCAGCCTGGATGGGTGGAGCATGACGCAAACGAAATTTGGGGCTCGGTCCTGTCCTGCATTGCGGCCGTGCTCAGCGAGAGCGGCGTCAGCGAAAAACAGATTGCCGGCATCGGCATCACGAATCAGCGGGAGACGACGGTTGTCTGGAACAAAAAGACGGGACGCCCGGTGTACCGGGCGATTGTCTGGCAGTCCCGTCAGACGCAGCCGATCATTGACGCACTGAAAGAGGACGGCCGTGAAGCCCTGTTCCGCGAAAAAACCGGGCTTGTGCTCGATCCCTATTTCTCCGGGACGAAAGTGAAATGGATCCTGGACCGTATGGAAGGTGCACGGGCCCGGGCCGAAAACGGAGATCTCCTGTTTGGAACGATCGACAGCTTTCTCATCTGGAAGCTGTCCGGCGGGGCCGTGCATGTGACGGATGTATCGAACGCATCACGCACACTCATGTACAACATCCACGAACTGAAGTGGGACTCCGAACTCTGCACAATTCTCGGTGTGCCGGAGGATATGCTTCCGGAAGTGCGGCCATCTTCCCAAATTTATGCGGAGACTTCGCCGACCGTCTTCTTCGGAGAAAAGATCCCGATCGCTGGAGCTGCCGGCGACCAGCAGGCGGCTTTGTTCGGACAGGCCTGCTTTGAAAAAGGGATGGCCAAAAATACTTACGGAACGGGCTGTTTCATGCTGATGAATACGGGCGATGCGCCGGTTTCCTCAAAACACGGACTGCTCACAACGATCGCCTGGGACATCGGCGACGGGGTCAAGTATGCACTTGAAGGCAGCGTGTTCGTCGCCGGATCCGCGGTCCAGTGGCTCCGCGACGGACTCCGGATGCTGAAATCGGCCGGCGACAGCGAAGACTACGCCCGGCGTGTGGATTCCACGGAGGGGGTGTATGTGGTACCTGCATTTGTCGGGCTCGGCACCCCCTACTGGGACTCTGAAGTCCGAGGGGCGGTGTTCGGCCTGACCCGTGGCACCGACAAGGAGCATTTCGTGCGGGCGACGCTTGAATCTCTCGCCTACCAGACGAAGGATGTCCTCGATGCGATGGAGAGCGATTCGGATTTATCGGTGGAAAATCTCCGTGTTGATGGCGGTGCGGTCGCCAACTCGTTTCTCATGCAATTTCAGGCGGACATTCTCCAGAGCACCGTCGAACTGTCTGAGTTCAATGAAACGACCGCTCTCGGCGCGGCCTATCTGGCCGGCCTTTCCACCGGTTTTTGGCAGGACTGCGATGAAATTGCCGATATGTGGCGCAGCAGGGAAGTGTTCAGCCCGAAAATGGAAGGGCCGCAGCGCGACAGGCTGTACGGCGGCTGGAAACGGGCGGTGGAAGCGGCGAGGGCGTTCAAGTGACGGATGTGTAAAACCGCTTCTGTTCAAAAAGAGAGGGAGGCGATCAGATGTTTTCTACTCTATTGAGGCCGAAGATGAAGCAGCATGCGGCCGGATTTCGTTTTGATGTTCTTGTGATCGGCGGAGGGGTCACCGGCGCGGGCATTGCGCTGGACGCGGTGACGAGGGGCATGTCGGTTCTGCTCGTCGAGATGCAGGACTTTGCAGAAGGCACGTCCAGCCGGTCCACGAAGCTTATCCACGGCGGCCTGCGCTACCTCAAGCAGATGGAGCTCAAGATTGTGGCGGAAACCGGCCGCGAACGGAAAATTGTCTATGAGAATGCGCCTCATGTCACGGAGCCGGAGCGCATGCTGCTGCCATTTTACAAAGGCGGGACATTTGGACCGCTCATGACGTCGGCAGGCTTGACGGTGTACGATTTGCTCGCCGGAGTGGAAAAGGATGAGCGCCGGACGATGCTGTCTCCGGAAGAGACGCTTGAACTCGAGCCGCTGCTTAAACAGGATGGACTGCTTGGAGGCGGCAATTATGTGGAATACCGGACGGACGACGCCCGGCTTACTCTGGAGACTTTGAAAAAAGCAGCCGAAAAAGGAGCCGTCTGTCTTAATTACTGCAAAGCGGAAAGGTTTGTCCATGAAGGCGGAAAGATTGCGGGCGCCGTCATCCGCGACGGACTGGACGGCACTGTGTTCAGGGCCGATGCGGAGCATATCGTCAATGCGGCCGGACCCTGGGTCGATGAAGTGAGGAAGATGGACGGAAAAGGAAACAACAAGCACCTCAAACTGTCCAAGGGCGCCCATATCGTCATCGACAAGTCCCGGTTCCCGCTCCGTCAGGCAATTTACTTTGACGGTCCGGACGGACGAATGCTCTTTGCCATTCCGAGGGGACGGAAGGCTTATGTCGGAACGACCGACACGTTCTATGAAGGCAATCCCGCAGATGTCAAGGCGTCAGAAGAAGATATCCGCTACCTTCTGGAGGCCGCCGACTGGATATTCCCGGGGACGCGGCTGCAGCGGGGAGACGTCGAGTCAGCTTGGGCCGGTGTGCGGCCGCTCATCCACCAGGAAGGGAAAGACCCTTCCGAAATTTCGAGGAAAGATGAGATCTGGGAATCCGACAGCGGACTTCTGACCATTGCGGGCGGAAAACTGACGGGTTACCGCAAGATGGCCGAACACGTCGTCGACCGCATTGCGGACCGGTCTTCAGGTGAAAAATGGGGGCCTTGCGTGACAAAGCACCTGCCGCTGTCGGGCGGCGACTTTGCCAGTCCCGTTGACCTGCCCAATTTCATTGAAGGGAAGACCAATGAAGCCGAGCTTTACGGGCTCAGCAGGGAAGAGGGCAGGGAAATCGCCGCATTTTACGGAACAAACGCGGATGCGGTGTTCAAGTTTGCCCATGCCGCAGGTGCCGGGGACGGGCTGAGCGCTGCGGACCGTGGCCGGATCCTTTACTCGGTCCATCAAGAGATGGCCGCCGTGCCCGCAGACTTTCTCGTGAGGAGAAGCGGATGGCTGTTCTTTGACGTGGAGAAGGCGAGGGCGGTCGGTCCTCAGGCGGCCGCTTATATGAAGCGGCTGCTCGGCCCTTCGGCGGAGCGGCGCGGAGGGAAGGAAGAACTCAGGCGCCTGCTCGGCGAAACGGCAGGACGGGAAAGGTGATGAGGCAATGGACAGAATGACGATTCATATGACGGACGGGCAGATGATCAGTGCCTTTGTGCTGGAGCCCGCCGGCACTCCAAACGGCCACATCCATTTGCTTCACGGGATGGCGGAGCATATCGGCAGATACGAAGGGTTTGCAAAGCGGCTCAGGGATGCGGGGTACATCGTCAGCGGACACGATCACCGGGGCCACGGAGAGACATGCCGGATGAACGGCATCCGGGGGTATTTTGCAGAGAAGGACGGCTTTGAACGGGTTGTAAGGGACGCCTACGAAGTCATCTCCTTCCTCCGGGCAACACATCCTTCTCCGGATTTCACTTTGTTCGGCCACAGCATGGGATCGTTCGTCGCCAGGAGATACGCCCAGCGCTACGGAAGCGGCCTGGACCGGGCGATCTTCATGGGTACCGGTGCGCATCCGGGCCCTCTTCTTTCGGCGGGGCGTACCGTCGCTGCCGCTTATTCGGCAGCCGGGGCGGAAAAAGAGCCGAACCAGCTTCTGAACTCCCTCACATTCGGCAGCTACAACAGCAAGTTCAGCGACGAAGGGTCTCCGTTCGCCTGGCTCTCTGAGGATGAAGAGGCAGTCCGTGCCTACATGGATGATGAAGATTGCGGATTCGTCTCGACCACCGGATTCTTTTCGGATCTGTTCGACGGCCTCGACCTGATCCACCGCGACCGGGAAATCCGCAAGATGCCGGCTTCCCTTCCGGTGCTGATGATTTCGGGTTCGTCGGACCCCGTCGGCGAAGAGGGAACGGGGGTTTTCAAGGCGGCCCGGCAGATGGAGAAAAACGGCGCAGAACGAGTGACCGTCCTGCTGCTGGAAGGGGGACGCCACGAGATCCTGCATTCCCGCCACAGAGACGCCGTCGTCCGCTTCGTGCTGGAATGGATCCGGAAATGGGGAGGCAAATGAACCGCTGGCCCGAGGTGGTGGCGATTGTCGGCCCGACCGCTTCGGGAAAAACGGCACTGAGCGTCCGGCTTGCCGAAGAAACCGGCGGGGAAGTCATCAACGGTGACGCGCTTCAGGTTTACCGGGGCCTTGATATCGGCACGGCCAAGATAACGGCAGAGGAAATGCGCGGCATCCCGCATCATCTGTTTGACATATTGGACCCGTCGGAAAGTTTTTCGGTGTTTGATTACCAGCAGCGGGTACGGGAAAAGATCCGGGAAATCAGCGGACGCGGAAGGCTGCCGATCCTTGTCGGGGGAACCGGGCTGTATGTTCAGGCGGTCCTTTATGATTTCCGCTTCACGGAAAGCCGCACCGATCCTGATTTTCGCCGCAAGATGGAGATGCTGCTGGAGCGGGAAGGGCCGGAAGCACTCCACCGGGAATTGGCGCGGCTTGATCCGGAAGCGGCCCGCGCCGTGCACCCGAACAACACGAGACGGGTGCTCCGTGCACTCGATATTGTCGGGGTGACCGGCAGGCCGCGTGCCGAACTGGAGGACGAGGGAAATCAGCGCCCGGTCTTCCGCCATCTTCTCGCGGGGCTCGATATGGACCGGGAGAAACTGTACGAGCGGATCAACGAAAGATTTGACCTCATGATGGACAGCGGATTCACCGGAGAAGTGGAACGGCTTGCCGCTGCGGGACTGGTGGACAGCCAGGCGATGAAAGCGATCGGCTACCGTGAGATTGCCGCTGCGCTGGCCGGGGAAACCGGGATGGAAGAAGCCGTGGAACTGGCCAAACGGAACACGCGCCGCTATGCAAAGCGCCAGCTCACCTACTTCCGGAACAAGCTGGACGTCCACTGGCTGGACGCGGGTTCGGGCACTGAAAACAATTTGACGGAAATTCTGAAATTATTGAAGGAATTCGATGATGGGAGCCGAATGTAATTAATAACGGAGTGATCCATCAAAAAGAGAGAGCGGAGGAGTATGCAATGAAGCCGGTCAATATCCAGGACACGTTCCTGAACCAACTGCGCAAAAACGGTGTGTTCATCACCGTCTTCCTGACAAACGGATTCCAGCTGAAGGGACAGATCAAGTCCTACGACAACTTCACCGTCCTGCTTGACTCGGACGGCAAACAGCAGCTGATCTACAAGCACGCCATCTCGACGTTCGTCCCGTCGCGTCCCATCAACCTGGCACCGCCCGAAACGAAGAACGAAGAATAAGAAAAGCCTCCGGGAGCGGCCGCTCATCCGGAGGCTTTTTATTGTGTTAGACCGGGGGCCGGCAATCAGGAAACGAGCTTGCGGACGGGCAACCGCCATCCGAAGCGGGCCGAGAAAATACGGAGCACCGCCACTGTCGCTGCGACCAGGTAAAGCCCCCAGTCGGCCATCCCTGCACCGAGTGTGACCGCAATCCCGGCAATCGCGGCCCAAACCGCATAGATTTCCTTCCTGAGGACGAGCGGCCGCCTGCCCGCGAGAAGATCGCGGATCATGCCGCCTCCGGCTCCCGTCAGGACGGCAGCCACAATCGTCGCAGACATGCCGAGGCCGAGCTGTACCGCCATCATCGCCCCCTGCACGGCAAAGGCGGCGAGCCCGACGGCGTCAAATGAAGTGCCCCATCTGGACCAGTGCCGGATGAGCCGGTTCGGAAACAGGAAAATGACCGTAATCGACACGAGGGCGATCCGGAACAGCATCTCCTGTTCCCATAGGGCGGAAACCGGAACGCCGATGAGCACGTTTCGGAATGCCCCTCCGCCGAACGCAGTCACAACGCCCAGCATATAAACACCAAAGAGATCGTATTCCTCTTCCATGGCAATGACGGCACCCGAAACCGCAAATGCGACCGTGCCGATCATGCTCAGTACTTCCCAGGCCAATTTACATTCCTCCCAATCCGCCGCCGGCCGTTCTACAAAAGTGTATCAAAGAAGCCTGGTTATGCAAGGTCCCGGAACAGGGCCGCGGCGCGTGTTATACTGAAGGGGAATCTTTGCAACCAGAGGAGACGTAACGATGAATTCATTTTTGAACACACTGCCGGCTGCCGGCGGACGGATCGGACAGTGGCTCGAAGAATCGGAAGGCAAAATTGCCCCCTTACTGAAAAAAACCGATGAAACGGCCCTTTTCAACCAGGCAAAAGTGCTTGCCGCATTCCGCGATAACCGCGTATCGGACCATCACATGAATCCTTCGACAGGCTATGGATACGACGACGAAGGCCGCGACGTGCTGGAACGGGTTTATGCAGCCGCATTCGGCGCGGAGGCGGCGCTCGTCCGGAACCAGATCATTTCGGGGACGCACGCAATTTCCATTGCGCTGTTCGGCATTCTCCGTCCGGGCGATGAACTGCTTTATATCACCGGTCAGCCGTACGACACACTTGCCTCGATCGTTTCGGGACCAAAGGGGCAGGACACGGGATCCCTGAAGGACTTCGGTATTTCCTACCGCCATCTGGACCTCAACGCGGACGGCACCGTCGATTTTGAGGCAGTCCGCGGGGCGGTCGGTGAAAAGACGAAGATGATTGCCATTCAGCGCTCAAAGGGCTATTCGCTGCGCCCGAGCTTCACCGTCGGCCAAATCGGTGAAATGGTGAAGGAAATCCGCAAGATCAAGCCGGAGGCCGTCATTTTCACGGACAACTGCTACGGTGAATTCGTCGAAGAAAGGGAACCGACCGAGGCGGGTGTCGACCTGATGGCCGGCTCGCTCATCAAGAACCCGGGCGGCGGGCTTGCCAAAACGGGCGGCTATCTTGCCGGCCGGGCTGAACTGATCGAGAAATGCGCTTACCGGATGACTTCTCCGGGTATAGGAGCAGAGGCAGGTGCATCCCTCGGAACCTTGCCGGACATGTACCAGGGGTTCTTCCTGGCGCCCCACGTGACGGCGCAGGCCGTGAAAGGGGCCATTTTCACATCGGCGATGCTGGAGGCTGCGGGCATGGAGACGTCTCCCCATTACTCGGCGGACCGCACGGATCTGATCCAGTCGGTTTCGTTCGGGAACGCCGATCAGATGATTCGCTTCTGCAGGGAAATCCAGTCCAATTCCCCGGTCAATGCCCATTTTGCCCCGGTTCCTTCTTACATGCCCGGTTATGAAGACGATGTCATCATGGCAGCCGGAACATTCGTCCAGGGCTCGAGCATCGAACTGACTGCGGACGGACCGATCCGGCCGCCGTACACGGCCTACATCCAGGGCGGGCTGACTTATGAGCACGTCCGGATTGCCATTATGAACGCCCTCGCCTCCCTGGAGAGCGAAGGCCTGCTTGACTAATTGAAAGGATGGTAACGTGAAAAACATTACAAAGGAAGATATCAAGAGTGACATACAGGAGCGCAACGTCAACTTTATCCGGCTGCAGTTCACCGACATTCTCGGCACGGTGAAAAATGTGGAAATCCCGGTGTCCCAGATCGACAAGGCGCTCGACAACAAAATGATGTTCGACGGCTCGTCGATCGAAGGCTTTGTGCGCATCGAAGAGTCGGATATGTATCTTGTGCCGGACCTGGACACTTGGACGGTGTTCCAGTGGGACACCGGATCCGGAAGCGTGGCACGGCTCATCTGCGACGTCCACCGTGCGGACGGGGAGCCGTTTGAAGGAGACCCGAGAAGCAATCTGAAGCGGGTGCTCAAAGAAATGGAAGACCTTGGCTACACGCATTTCAACATCGGCCCCGAGCCGGAATTCTTCCTGTTCAAGCTCGGCATGGACGGTGAGCCGAGCCTGGAACTGAACGACTACGGCGGATACTTTGACCTGGCGCCGACAGACCTCGGTGAAAACTGCCGTCGCGACATCGTCCTTGAACTCGAGTCTCTCGGCTTTGAAATCGAGGCATCCCACCATGAAAATGCCCCCGGACAGCATGAGATCGACTTTAAGTATGCGGACGCCATCCGGGCATGCGACAATATCCAGACGTTCAAGCTCGTCGTCAAGACGATTGCGCGGAAACACGGACTGCATGCGACATTCATGCCGAAACCGCTGTTCGGCGTGGCGGGATCCGGCATGCACTGCAACATGTCCCTGTTCAAGGAAGGAAAGAATGTCTTTGAAGACCCGGAAGGCGAAGAGGGCCTGAGCGGGGAGGCCTACCAGTTCATGGCGGGGCTCCTTCAGCATGCCCACGGATTCACCGCCATCACCAATCCGACGGTGAACTCCTACAAACGGCTCGTTCCCGGCTATGAGGCGCCGGTGTATGTGGCGTGGTCAGGTACAAACCGGAGCCCCCTCATCCGCATCCCGACATCACGCGGGCTCAGCACGCGGATCGAGGTCCGGTCCGTCGATCCGTCGGCGAATCCTTACCTGGCGATGGCCGTCCTGCTTGGAGCCGGGCTCGAAGGGATCCGCGGAAGCATGGAGCCGCCGGAATCGGTCGACGAGAACATCTATGAGATGAGTCTCCGGGAAAGACGCAGCATGGGCATCGAGGACCTGCCCGCAAGCCTGAAGGAAGCCCTCGACCAGCTCGAGAAGGACGAAGTCATCAAACGGGCGCTCGGCAACCATATCTATAAAAACTTCATGGATACGAAAGAAGCGGAATGGAACATGTTCCGCACGACCGTCCATCCATGGGAGCGGGAACAGTATATGAAAATGTATTAAAAAGCACAAGAAAACCGGCGGAAGCAATACATGCTTCCGCCGGTTTTTTCGTGTGCGCAAAAGCGGAATCGGCGGGCGGGCCGGCCATGCGTGGAACGAAATTTTCATATCTCTGTGAGAGAACGCATAGAAATGGGTGTCCGGAACAGCCGCATAGGACCTCCGGACACCCGCGGGTGATCACTGGATATGCCGATAGACGCCAATGACTTTGCCGAGAATGGAGACATTCTCGACGACAATCGGCTCCATCGAAGAATTTTCCGGCTGCAGCCGGAAATGTCCGGCTTCCTTGAAGAAGCGCTTGACGGTCGCTTCGTCCTCTTCAGTCATGGCGACAACGATTTCCCCGTTGTTGGCCGTGCTTTGCTGCCTGACCACCACATAGTCACCGTTGAGGATGCCCGCCTCGATCATGGACTCTCCCATGATCTCCAGCATGAACAACTGGTCCTCTGCACCGCCGTATGATTCGGGCAGCGGGAAATACTCTTCGATGTTCTCGACCGCCGTGATCGGCAGGCCGGCAGTGACTTTACCGACGATCGGCACCTGGACGACATGCGGTTTCTCGATGTTGCCGCCGTCGAGCTCCAAGACCTCGATGGCACGCGGTTTCGTCGGATCCCGGCGGATGAGTCCCTTGTTTTCCAGTCGTGCGAGGTGTCCGTGCACGGTGGAACTGGAGGCAAGGCCGACGGCTTCTCCGATTTCCCTGACGGACGGCGGATAGCCCTTTGTCCTGACTTCCTCTTTGATGAAGGTCAGGATCGCCTCCTGCCTCTTGGACATCTTTTTCAATCCATTCACCTCTTCTTTGGCTCGATTCTACTTGTTTCCAGTATATCAGCCGTCTCAATGAAATGCAAACATAGGTTCGAGGATTGGAGTTGACAAAAACACCTGTTCGCATTATGATGGGGCTATCATACGAACATGCATTCGAAAAACAGATCAGGAGGCTCAACCATGGACTTTATCCGCAACCATTCATTCTCGTTTTCTTTCATTTTACTGGCAGTGATCCTGGCGTTCGCCATGCCCGACGGTGCAGAAGAGCAGGGGGCAGGCACGCAGGAAGTGACGGTCGCCCAGGGGGATTCCCTGCTGTCGCTGCACGCACAGACTGACACTTCACTGCCTGCAGACCGCTGGGTGGAGGAAGTCCTCCGGCTCAACGGCAAGCCCGACACAACTTTGCTGGCCGGCGAGACAATCATCGTTCCGGCTACGCCGGCCTACTCAGACGATATCCTCCTGGCCGGTGGAGACAAATGAAGCGGGGAGAGGACACATGCGTGCTCTACTGCCGGGTGAGCACCGAAAAAGAAACGCAGGACTTGTCGCTTGAGCGCCAGGAAGAGGAACTTCTTGCCTTTGCCGATGAGCTGGGATTCCCGGTCGGCGGGGTGTTCCTTGACCGCCACAGCGGCTACGACATGGACCGTGACGGACTGCTGGACCTGATTGACCACGTCAGGGAAAACGGAACGAAAGCCGTACTGGTTCAGGATGAGACACGCCTTGGCAGAGGAAATGCCAGGGTCGCCGTTTTACATCTGCTGAGCAAGGCCGGCGCCTCCACTTTTACACTGACCGACAAGGGGCCGGTCGCCCTCAATGAAATGGACACGATGCTGCTGGAAATCCTGGCCATCGTCGAAGAGTACCAGCGCAAGATGCACAATGCAAAGATCAAGCGGGGCATGAGAAGGGCCGTGGAAAAAGGCTACCGGCCGGAGAGGAACCTGAAAAAGAAAGGGAATCCGGAAGGAAGGGAGCGGATTGACGTTCCGCTCGCCGAGATTGTGAGCCTGCGCGACAAAGGGCTGACGTTTGAGGAAATTGCCTCCACGTTGAGAGGGCTGGGCCATGATGTCAGCAAGGCGACGGTGCACCGCCGCTTCAGGGAATATATTGAAAATGGGGAGCCGAGCGAATGAGTTGCGCCGGCTCCTCTTTTTTCTTAGGCTTAAATGCATAGCCCGGTGCCCGGTCGCCATTATAAGGCGGCCGTCTTTTCGTCCGGAGAGCACCCGCTGCTGACACGGTTCGGTGCGAGATGTCCGGGTATAGAATAAAGAACACGCAAGCGCGGGGAGATCGGTTGTTTCTTCCCGGCACTTCGAAACCCGAAAGGAGATTGACCATGCTATCACAAGAAAAAATCGCACGCATCAATGAATTGGCCAACAAGAAAAAGACCATCGGACTATCGATGGAAGAAGCGAAGGAACAGTCCGCACTCCGCAAGGAATACCTGGACGTGTTCCGGTCATCGATGAAAGACACCATCGAAAATGTCACTGTCATCGACCCGGAGGGCAAAGACGTGACACCAGAAAAAGTGAAGGAAGCAAAGAAAGGAAAATACCCGAACTGACCGGCTGTTTGAAGGCAGGTTGTAAAGAATCCTTTCCTCGACTAAACTAAAGAGGCAGTATCAATCGTACGTGAAAGGATGTCGAAAATGCCGACAAACGCAGATGCTCTAGCAATCACCACGATTCGCACGCTGTCCATCGATGCGATCGAAAAAGCCAACTCCGGCCACCCTGGTCTTCCGATGGGTGCCGCACCGATGGCTTATACCCTCTGGACGAAACATCTTCATCACAATCCCGCCAATCCAAAGTGGTTCAACAGGGACCGCTTTGTCTTGTCTGCAGGCCACGGCTCGATGCTGTTGTACAGCCTGCTCCACCTGGGCGGCTACGACCTGCCGCTTGAGGAGATCAAGAACTTCCGCCAGTGGGGATCCAAGACACCGGGCCACCCGGAATACGGCCACACGGCAGGCGTGGAAGCCACGACGGGCCCGCTCGGACAGGGAATCGGGATGGCAGTCGGCATGGCGATGGCAGAGCGGCACCTGGCTGCAACCTACAACAAGCCGGGCCACGACATCGTGGATCACCATACATTCGCGCTCTGCGGTGACGGCGATCTGATGGAAGGTGTCGCCAACGAGGCCATTTCCCTTGCAGGTCACCTGCAGCTCGACAAACTGATTGTCCTCTATGACAGCAACGACATCACGCTTGACGGCGAACTCGGCATGAGCTTTTCCGAAAACGTGAAAAAGCGCTTTGAATCCTACGGTTGGAACTACCTCCGCGTGGATGACGGAAACGACGTGGAATCCGTTTCAAATGCAATTGCCGAAGCGAAAGGCAACAAAGGCGGCCCGACAATCATCGAGGTGAAGACGATCATCGGATACGGCTCGCCGAATAAGTCCGGCAAAGCGGACGTGCACGGCGCCCCGCTCGGCGAAGATGAAATGAAGCTCGTCAAGGAATATTATAACTGGACATTCGAAGAAGACTTCCATGTCCCGGATGAAGTGTATGAAACATTCCGCGACGCCGCGAAACGTCAGGGCGAAGGTCCTGAACAGGCGTGGAACGAGCAGCTGGAGGCTTACCGCAAAGCTTATCCGCAAGAGGCGAAGCAGCTCACCGATGCGATCGAGGGGCGCCTGCCGGAAGGATTCGACAGTGGGCTGCCCGTGTATGAAACCGGAAAATCGGTCGCCACGCGCAGCGCATCCGGAGATGCCATCAATGCCCTCGCAAAATCCGTGCCGTCGCTCTTTGGCGGAAGTGCCGACCTTGCAGGTTCAAATAAAACGGCGATCAAAGGATCGGCGGACTTCCTGCCGCACGATTACGCGGGCCGCAATATCTGGTTCGGCGTCCGAGAGTTTGCAATGGGCGCGGCACTCAACGGCATGGCGCTCCACGGCGGCCTGAACGTGTTCGGCGGAACCTTCTTCGTATTCAGCGACTATGTCCGCCCGGCGATCCGGCTGTCCGCACTCATGGGCGTGCCGGTCACCTATGTCTTTACGCACGACAGCATTGCGGTCGGCGAAGACGGACCGACCCATGAGCCCGTGGAGCATCTCGCATCGCTTCGTGCCATGCCGCATCTGTCGGTCATCCGCCCGGCAGACGGCAATGAAACCGCAGCGGCCTGGAAGCTGGCCGTGTCTTCGGAATCCGTTCCGACGGTCCTCGTCCTGTCCCGGCAAAACCTGCCGGTGCTCGAGCATACTGCGGAACTGGCATCCGAAGGCGTTTCGAAGGGGGCGTATGTCGTCTCCGCTGCGGAAGGCGGAGAGCCGGACGGACTGCTTCTGGCAACCGGGTCCGAAGTCGCGCTAGCGGTGGAAGCCCAAAAACGGCTCGCCGCAGACGGAATCCGCGTGAATGTTGTGTCCATGCCTTCCTGGGATCGCTTTGAGCAGCAGGAGGACGCGTACAAAGAGAAAGTCCTGCCTTCTGCCGTCAAGAAACGCCTGGCCATCGAAATGGGCGCTTCGTTCGGCTGGCACAAGTATGCAGGCGGCGAGGGCGACGTCCTGGCCATCGACACATTCGGCGCCAGCGCACCGGGCAACACCGTCATCAGCGAATACGGATTCACTCCTGAAAACGTCGCAGCCCGCTTCAAGAAGCTGCTCGGCTGACCCAACCCATCAAGCCACCGGTGCTCCGGAGAGGACATTGTCCTCTTCGGAGTTTTTGTAATTACACGTCCTCCGCTTTTGGTTCATCCAGCTGCGCGGGCCAGACCCTCGGGGTCATAAGTCATGATGCGCCGCGAAGCAGGCTTCGCTCTGCATCCTGCCTTATGCCCGTCGGGTCTTGGCAGGCCCGCTCCGCTTTTGGTTCATCCAGCTGCGCGGGCCAGACCCTCGGGGTCATAAGTCACGATGCGCCGCGAAGCGGGCTTCGCTCTGCATCCTGCCTTATGCCTGTCGGGTCTTGGCAGGCCCGCTCCGCTTTTGGTTATTCGACAAAAGTAGTGGGGTTCTTCTCCGTAACCTGACACGGTTTTCTGCATAAAGCCGGTATGATGGTTAAAAAAGAGGGGGCGCGGTCATGCGGGTGTATACCATCTATGAAGTGAAAGGGGATCACCGGTCGTTTGTCATCGGCCGGGAGTCGTTGCTTGAGGAGATGCTCGGCGGCGATCACGGCAGCCGTCCGGTTCACCGGGAGGACGGCCGGGAAGTCCGGTACCTGTGCAGGCCGATATGCCGGGAAGCGGTGTCCGAGGCGTTGATGGGCAGATTGGACGGACGTTTTCCGGAAATGGGGCGTGACGGGGAGGAGCTGATCTTCCACCATCCCGTGAAGGGTACGATCCGGATCGGTTTCGGGCCGTACAGCCTGACGGTCGGTTGCGAGGGCACGCGGATGCTGGATCTGGACTTGTTTGCCGGGCTGGCCGGCGTCAGCGGCCATTACTTTGCCGTGAGGGAAGGAAGCCGCGAGTGCGGGTGGCTGAAGCCGGTGCGCTTTTGGGAAAGCGGATTTGTGTCTATCCGGGAATTATGCGGAAACAGTAGTCGCTGATAATTTTTTGTTGTATACTTCTCCTTGGTGCACTATCCGTGAAATCGACTGCACGAAGGAGGAACTCTCATGGCGACCGCTTGGTGGATTGTCCTGATCATCGTCGCTTTGCTCGCCGGGGTGGCTCTCGGCTTTTTCATCGCACGTAAATATATGATGAATTACCTGAAAGAGAACCCGCCGATCAATGAACAGATGATCCGGATGCTGATGATGCAGATGGGGATGAAGCCATCCCAGAAAAAGATCAATCAGATGATGGCTCAAATGAACAAGATGAACGACAAGTGATCCAGACAAAAAAACGCGCCTCCTCAAGGGAGTGCGCGTTTTTGAATGGGTTCAGCCCGGCAAAAAGCCGTTGCGGCTGAGAAAACCCTTTACTTCAGCCTCGTATTCCGCGGCATTTTCATTGTATGACTGGGCATGGCCGCCTTTTTCGAACAAGCGGATTTCCTTTGGCTCCGGGGTCAGCCGGTAAAGTTCCCGTGTCATGTCCGGCAGGATGAAATCATCTTCCAGACTGTGAATGTACAGCACGGGCTTTTGGATGTCCGGAGCCGTTTTCCTTGGGGACACGAGGCTGAGGGTGTAGCCGTCCCGCACCCGCAGGAAGATGTTCGCCAGACGGATTGCCAGCCCCGTACGGAACGGCGTGTCTCTTCTGAGGATGTATAGCACCTGATCCGTAAAATCGGAAAACGGGCAGTCTGCCACATAGAAATCCGCGCGGTCCCCGCCCATCCCTGCATAAAGCAGTGCGGTAGCGGCTCCCATCGATTCGCCGTGAATGCCGATGACCGCCTCCTCTCCCGCGTAATTCCGAAGCTCGGCCACCACGGCGGCCAGGTCTGTTTTCTCATAATGGCCAAAACTCGTCGTCTTGCCCTCGGAGTCGCCATGCCTGCGGTGATCATAGATCACGGAGTTGAATCCGAGCCGTTCGAACATCCGGGCATATTTCACCGAGTTGATCTTGTTTTCGGTCACGCCGTGACAGATGATGACGTAGTGATTTGTCTCGAGCGGCTCGAGCAGAACCGCCATGAGCCGGTATCCGTTCGGCGATTCCACCCAGCGCTCCTGTTTGGCGACCGAGTCGTACCAGCCTTCGTCAAACCGCTTCGCATTGATTTCGCGTTGGCGAATAAAGTCGTCTTCTTTCTTTTTCATGTACATCAGTTTGTTGGTGGCGATGAATCCGGCGGCAGAGCCGATGGCGGCGGACACCCCGGCAACGATTCCGGTTGCCACGGCAAACCGTTTTTTTCTGGATTCCATAAGGTGTCCTCCTTTTCCGGATTATTGCTTGGGTTGGCCATTTTGATGCAAAGTATACATCCCGGATGCAAGCGGACGCGAAACGGTGCCGGCAATCTCATCGACCGCCCGGCAAACCGCATCGACAGAAACTCCGGTTGCCACGCCCATACGTTCAAGCATGTAGACGACGTCTTCGGTGGCGACGTTGCCCGTTGCGCCGGGCGAGAACGGACAGCCGCCGAGACCTCCGGCAGAAGTGTCGAACCGGTCAACTCCGGCCTGAAGGGAAGCCAGGATATTGGCAAGTGCCATTTTCCTCGTGTCATGGAAATGTGCCGTGATGAGCAGATCGGGCAATTCTTCCTTCAGCCGGCTGAACAGGCGGTAGCTTTCGGCTGGATCTGCCATGCCGTTCGTGTCCGCGACGCTCAATTCGTCCGCGCCGAGCTCGGCAAATTGCCTGCACAGCTCTAACGTCTTCTCGGGGTCGACGGGGCCTTCAAACGGACAATGGAATGCCGTTGAGATGCAGGCGCGCACGAAAAGGCCGTCTTTTTTCAGCTGCCGGATCTGCGGGGCCAGGCCCTCCATGCTTTCTGCGGTGGAGCGGTTGATGTTTTTCTTATTGAATGAATCAGAGACGCCGACGAACACGGCGATGCTGTCCGCTCCCGCCGCCTTTGCATTTTCGATGCCGCGTTCGTTCGGCGCAAGGACAAACTGCCGGCCGGTGCGAGGGACGCTGTCCATGATCTGCGCCGCATCCCCCATCTGCGGCACCCACTTCGGCGAGACGAATGAAGTCACTTCCATCTCGCGGATGCCCGCATCCTGAAGCGCGCGGATGAACCGGAGCTTGACGTCCGTCGGAACTTCATTCTTCTCATTCTGCAGGCCGTCACGCGGCCCGACCTCGATTATTGTTGCTTCTTTTGGTAAACTGAACATGATGAACCCCCTCCCATCTATCATTTTAAGGATGGGGACGGGGCATGGCAACTTTACAGAGGACGGAAAGGGGTTAGGGGTATGTCAAACGAAGTGGTGATTGTAAGCGCTGTCCGGACGGCGATCGGGTCGTTCCTCGGCGCATTGAAGGATGTTCCGGCAACTGAGCTTGGAGGAATCGTCATCAAAGAAGCGTTGAACCGTGCCGGTGTGGACGGAGGCAACGTAGATGAAGTGATCATGGGCAACGTTCTCCAGGCGGGGCTTGGCCAGAACCCGGCACGCCAGGCCGCGATGAAGGCGGGCCTGCCGGAAACCGTTCCGTCGATGACGATCAACAAAGTATGCGGCTCCGGTCTGAAGGCAGTGCATCTGGCGATGCAGGCGATCAAGGCCGGGGACGCCGACATCATCGTTGCTGGCGGCATGGAGAATATGAGCCAGGCGCCTTATCTGGTAAAAGGTGCACGAGAGGGCTTCAAGATGGGCGACCAGAACCTCGTCGACAGCATGATTTCCGACGGGCTATGGTGCGCGTTCAATGACTATCACATGGGCGTGACGGCGGAGAACCTGTGCGACCGCTACGGGATCAGCCGCGAGGAGCAGGATGAATTTTCGGCCCGGTCGCAGTCCCGTGCAGCGGCTGCCATTGAAGCCGGCCGTTTCAAAGAGGAGATCGTGCCGGTTGAAATCCCGCAGCGCAAGGGAGACCCGGTCGTCTTTGACACAGACGAGTATGTAAAGGCCGGGACGACGGCGGACAAGCTTTCAAAGCTCCGTCCTGCGTTCAAGAAGGAAGGAAGCGTGACGGCCGGGAATGCTTCGGGCATCAATGACGGCGCTGCGGCGTTTGTCGTCATGTCTAAGGAGAAGGCGGACGAACTTGGCATCAAGGGCCTCGCCGTCATCAAGGCCAATGCCAATGCGGGCGTAGACCCTGCCGTCATGGGGATCGGTCCCGTCCAGGCGGTCCGCAATGTGCTTGAAAAGGCGGGGATGGAACTCGCGGACATGGACCTGGTGGAGGCAAACGAGGCGTTTGCGGCCCAGTCGATTGCCGTCGACAAAGAACTCGGGTTTGACCACGACAAGCTGAATGTCAACGGCGGCGCCATTGCGCTCGGACACCCGATCGGTGCGAGCGGTGCCCGGATCCTCGTGACGCTGCTCCACGAAATGGAGCGGCGGGACGCGAAGAACGGCCTGGCGACCTTGTGCATCGGCGGCGGCCAGGGTGTGGCCACAATCGTCACCAGGCCGTGAGAAAGTGAACGCAGGAAGGTGAGCGAAATATGTCCAGACAGAAAAAAGCCCGGCAGCCTGAACGGGACCGGAGCCGGGATGCCGAAGGCAGGGCGACGGTGGCCGACGGACTCGGCGGCGACACGCTGCAGAAACTGATGCAGGCGAAAAAAGACCTGCTTGCAAGCGAACAGGCAGAAGAGACGCGGAAGAAGGAAGAAGCCGCCAAGGCTCGCCGCGACCGCGAGAAGAACATGTCCTTTGGGGAGCTCCTCGACCGGTACGGATATGGGGACGGCCGCAAGAAAGACTGACCGGCTTTTGCAAAAGGAAGCACCGGGGCGCAATCGCCCCGGTGCTTTCGTCCGTTTTCCGGTCTTATTCCCGGTGATTCTCATACCGGGCCGTCTTCGTCAAAGCGGCGTAGGCTTCGATCGTCTCTTTGTCAGGCATGTCCCGGTAGGCCTTCAGCGTTTCCTCGAGCTGGCCGGCACTGCTTGCGCCCGCCACGGCAGCCGCCACTTCCGGACGGCCAAGCACAAAACCGAGCGCTGCGCCGTGCAGACTGCCGGGCAACCTTGAAAATTCATCGGCAATTTCCCGGAGTTCGCTTCCCGAATAAGATTCAAATCCTTCTGATTGCGCGGAGCGCTTCCCGGCTTCGGCGGTGAGCAGCCCCTTTGCCAGCGGGCCGCGGGCGACGACCGATGCACCGTTGTTTTGGATGCCGGCAAGCCATTCCTCGGGCCGGCGGTCAAGCAGGCTGTATTGCATCATGACAGAAACGGCTTCGCTTTTTTCAAGAAACGGGCGGAAGGCATTCGGCCGGATCGATGAAATGCCATATTGGCGGATCAGCCCTTCTTTTTTCAGTTCTTCGAACACATCAATCACGGCGTCCAGGTCATCTTCATTTGTCCCGCCGTGGAGCTGGTACAGATCGATGTAATCCGTCTGGAGGCGGCGGAGGCTGTCCCGGACGGCGCTCCGGATATACTCCGGCGATGCGTCCCATGTCCAGCCGTCACGGCCTTCCGTCCAGCGGTTGCCGACCTTGGTCGCCAGGATCACGTCTTTCCGGCGGCTGCCGAGCGCCCGTCCGGTCAGTTCCTCGTTGCGCCCGCGCATGTACAGATCGGCAGTGTCGAAGTAGTTGATGCCCGCGTCCAGGGCGGCATCGATGATCCGGGAAGATGCATCCAGATCGTCCGGCAGCGACATGCAGCCGAACGCAATCTCTGACACATACGGCCCGTCATTTCCAAGTTTTCGTTTCTCCAACGAGAACACCCCCTCCCGACAATAGTATAATGAATACATCAAGACGACCAACCGAAAGGAATGAGCCATTTGGAAAAGTTCGAAGAAAAGACGATCGGCACCCGGACGATCTATCAAGGGAAAATCATTACCGTGGAACTGGATGATGTGATCTTGCCGGACGGAAAATCCGCAAAGCGGGAGCTCGTCCGGCATCCGGGGGCGGTGGCCGTCATTCCCATCCTGGAAGACGGCCGGATCGTGCTTGTCGAACAATACCGGAAGGCGCTCGGCAAGGCGATGCTTGAAGTGCCCGCAGGCAAGCTCGAGCCGGGCGAGGCTCCGGAAGTGACCGCACGCCGCGAACTGGAAGAAGAAACGGGCTACGCTTGCGATGAACTGATAGCGGTCACGAGTTTCGCGACTTCCCCCGGATTTGCGGATGAAGTGGTGCATGTGTTTGCCGCAAAGGGGCTCAACGCCGTCGAAAATCCCCTGCAAGGCGATGAGGATGAGTTTGTGGAGCTGCATGAAGTCACGCTTGAGGAAGCGGAGGAGATGGTGGCTGACGGCCGGATTTTTGATGCCAAGACGGCATTTTCCATCCTTTGGGCTAAAGGGGCGCGGAACGTCCGTTGACATGACGGGGAGCGGACAGGCATAGCATGTACAAAACAGCAGGAGGTGCAGGCCGTGCCACGTACGCTCCCATTTCTTTATCTTCTGACGCTCCTGATCATCGGCTATACGGGCGGGACTGTGCTTTATCGGCTGTCCGGTCCCGGCATGGCAGAAGCGGTCGCCGTGTTCGTGGACAACCGGGCGAGACTGGGGGCATCCGGATTCCCATGGAGAGCCGCCGCCTCGTTCGCCGCGTTTCATGTGATCGCCCTCTTTTTCGCTTCCCATGCGGCCCTCCGGCATTCGGTGTTGTTGTTTGCCGGCATCCGTTCGGTTTACTTCGGGCTCGCGTCCGCATTTCTCATCAGCCAGGAAGGGGCGATGAAGTACTATGCCCTCTGGTGGTTCCCCGGACAGCTTGTTTTGACTGTGCTGTTCATCCTGTTTTGCATGAACCTTGCACCTCCGTTCATGCTGAAGAGGCATTTCGGCAGGGACCGACAGGCGGCAGCTCTGAGGATCGCCGTCATTTCCGCTTTCGCCCTTGCCGGAGAGATAGGTCTATTCTATTTGCTTGATAACTGAAAATGATTATCATATAATAATTGTTATCAAGAATAACGGCGGCCATCTTGTAACCGGGCGATGTGGTTTGCTATAATGAGAGCAGTTTGAGGGGGGGCGTCTCATGGAGAGCAGGATTGAACGGATCAAAAAACAGCTGCACAATGCGAACTATAAGTTGACGCCCCAGCGAGAGGCGACTGTCCGGGTCCTCCTGGAACATGAAGAGGCCCACCTGAGTGCGGAGGATGTCTATCTGCTCGTGAAGGAAAAGGCGCCGGAAATCGGACTGGCGACCGTTTACCGGACGCTCGAGCTGCTGACGGAACTGAAAGTCGTCGACAAGATCAATTTCGGTGACGGGGTATCGCGCTTTGACCTCAGGCAGGAAGGCGCTGCCCATTTCCATCATCATCTTGTCTGCATTGAATGCGGCGCGGTTGATGAAATTCAGGAAGATCTGCTTGGAGACGTGGAGCAGATTGTCGAAGACAGATGGAATTTCCAGATCAAGGACCACCGTCTCACGTTCCATGGAATCTGCTGGCGATGCAGCGGCGAGACTTCCGATGACGCGGAACGTACATAAACGACATAACAGTAATGGGGATGGCGAAAGCTGTCCTTTTTTTCATCCGATCAGATCAAACAGGGGGGATGCCAGATGAAAGAAGCGGACGACGCGTTGATGGACTATATTCATTTTTTGAAAGTGGAGCGACAGCTGGCGGACAACACGGTTGAATCATACCGGCGGGATCTGAGGGGGTATCTCCGTCATCTGGCCGAAAGCACGGATGCGGGCTCATTGGACGGGGTGTCGCGGCAGGATATCATCGAATACCTGAAAGTCCTGGAGGCGGACGGGAAGTCGGCGAGGACGATTTCCCGTCATATTTCATCCATCCGCTCGTTTCACCAGTTTCTCGTGCGCGAGCAGATCACCACGGGAGATCCGACGGTCCAGCTTGACTTGCCGAAACTTGAGATGAAGCTTCCGCGTGTCTTGTCGGTCGAAGAAGTCGATGCGCTCATTTCGGCACCGGACCGTTCGAAGCCGACTGGCGTCAGAGACAGGGCGATGCTCGAGATGCTTTACGGAACCGGGATGCGGGTGAGCGAGTGCATCGGCATGAATACGGGTGATGTCCATTTGACGATGGGCTTTGCACGCGTGTTCGGAAAAGGGGGCAAAGAGCGGATCATCCCGCTCGGCCGGACAGCGCTCGATGCGGTGTCCGTCTATCTGAACGAAGCCCGTCCTCAGCTGCTCAAGGGCGGGCGTGCTCAGGATGCGCTGTTTGTGAATGCAAGAGGGGGGCGGCTGTCCAGGCAAGGTGTCTGGAAACTGCTCAATGAACATGCCCGCACGGCCGGAATCACGAAGGAGCTCACACCGCACATCCTCCGTCATTCATTCGCCACGCACCTCGTCGAAAACGGCGCCGATCTGCGGGCCATCCAGGAGATGCTCGGCCATGCCGATATCTCCACGACGCAGATTTACACACATGTTTCGAAAAACCGCCTGAAAGATGTTTACAGCCAATATCATCCCCGTGCCTGACAGTAAAATCATGACAACTGACATCTGAATTATGGTACGATGGTTCATGAAAAGGGTATAAACGGCCAAGGAGGTTTTTGGAAATGACAGCGCAACCATTTAAACGAATTCATCTGATCGTGCTCGACTCGGTCGGAATCGGTGAAGCACCGGATGCTGCCGATTTTGGTGACGAAGGCGCGGATACGCTCGGCCACATTGCTGAAAAGACGGGCGGGCTCGATATGCCGAACATGGCGAAGCTCGGCCTTGCGAACATCCGGCCCCTCAAAGGTCTGGATCCGGCGACCGAACCGGCTGCCTTTTACGGCAGGATGCAGGAAGCTTCGGTCGGCAAGGATACGATGACCGGGCACTGGGAAATCATGGGCCTCAACATTGACAAGCCGTTCAAGGTATATCCGGAAGGCTTCCCGCCGGAACTGATCGCTGAACTGGAAGAGAAAACAGGCCGGAAAGTGATCGGAAACAAGCCGGCCAGCGGAACGGTCATCATCGATGAGCTCGGTCCGCTTCAGATGGAAACCGGTGATCTGATCGTCTATACGTCCGCAGATCCGGTGCTCCAGATTGCGGCCCATGAAGAAATCATTCCGCTTGATGAGCTTTACCGCATCTGCGAGATCGCACGGGAGATTACGCTCCGTGAAGAATTCCTCGTCGGCCGCGTGATTGCCCGCCCGTTCGTCGGAAAGCCGGGCGACTTCAGCCGGACCGTGAACCGGCATGACTATGCGCTGAAGCCGTTCGGCAGGACAGTCATGAATGAGCTGAAAGATGAGGGCTTTGATGTGATGGCGGTCGGAAAGATCTCCGACATCTTCAACGGCGAAGGTGTGACGGAAGCGATCCGCACGACAAGCAACATGGACGGCGTGGACAAGCTCATTGAAGTAATGGGCAAGGACTTCCGCGGCCTGTCTTTCACGAACCTCGTCGACTTCGACGCATTGTTCGGCCACCGGCGGGATCCGGAAGGGTACGGGCGTGCGCTCGCCGAGTTCGATGCCCGCCTGCCGGAAATCCAGGAGGCCATGGGCGAAGACGATCTGCTGATCATCACGGCGGACCACGGGAATGATCCGACCGCACCGGGCACCGACCACACGAGGGAATACGTTCCCCTCTTCGCCTGGTCGCCGCGGTTTGAGAAGGGCGGCGAACTTCCGCTGCAGCACACATTCGCCTCACTTGGAGCAACGGTGGCCGACAACTTCGGCGTGAAGCTGCCGGAATTCGGTCAAAGCTTCCTCGACAGGCTGTCTTGAGACGGAAAAACCGGCTTGGATTGGAGAATCTTATAGAAAGCGGGCTGAACGGAAATGAGAATGGTGGATGTCATAGAGAAAAAACGGGACGGCGGAAGCCTTTCGGATGAAGAGATCCAGTATTTCATCGAAGGGATCACGGATGGCTCCATTCCGGATTACCAGGCGAGCGCACTGCTCATGTCTGTGTTTTTCAAGGACATGGACGAGCAGGAGCGGGCGACTCTGACGATGGCGATGGTCGACTCCGGCGACCGGATTGACTTGTCGGGCATTGAAGGTACGCTGGTGGACAAGCATTCGACGGGCGGAGTGGGAGACACGACCACCCTCATCCTGGGCCCGCTCGTCGCTGCATGCGGCGTGCCGGTTGCCAAGATGAGCGGCCGCGGGCTCGGGCACACCGGCGGCACGCTGGACAAACTGGAGTCGATCACCGGTTTTCATATTGAATTGACGGAACAGCAGTTCAGGGATCAGGTGAACCGGCTGAAACTCGCCGTCATCGGACAGAGCGGCAACCTCACGCCAGCCGACAAGAAACTGTACGCCCTGCGCGACGTCACGGCGACGGTGAACAGCATCCCGCTCATCGCGAGCTCCATCATGAGCAAGAAAATCGCGGCCGGCGCCGATGCAATCGTGCTGGACGTGAAAACCGGAGAAGGCGCGTTCATGAAAACGGATGAAGATGCACGCCGGCTGGCAGAAGCGATGGTCGGCATCGGCAATGCGGTCGGCCGCCGGACGCTTGCCGTCATTTCCGACATGAGCCAGCCGCTCGGCTACGCGGTCGGCAATGCGCTTGAAGTGAAAGAAGCCATTGCCACGCTGAAAGGCGAGGGACCGGAAGACCTCACGCACCTTTGCGTGGAACTCGGAAGCCGGATGGTTGTTGCGGGAGGCAAGGCGGAAACACTGGAAGAAGGCGCTGACCTGATCCGCGGTGTCCTCGAAGACGGTTCGGCCCTCCGCCTGTTCCGCTCATTCATCGAAGCGCAGGGCGGCGATCCGGAAATCGTCGATCATCCTGACCGTCTTCCGGCTGCAAAAGAGATCGTTTCCGTGAGAGCGGAACAGGAAGGCTTTGTCCAAACGATCGGTGCGGATGACATCGGTGTTGCCGCGATGCATCTCGGCGCCGGCCGTGCCACAAAAGACGAAGAGATTGATCTTGGCGTCGGAATTGTACTGAAAAAGAAGGTCGGTGACCGGGTGGCGAAAGGCGAACCGATCGCTGATGTCCATACGAATGGACGCGGCACCGACACCGCCGTCTCCATGATTCTCGAACACGTCCTCATCGGCGCCGAACGAATCGCCCCGCCGCCGCTCATCCATGGAGATATTCAATAAAAGGTGAAAGAGTGACAGAACTGTGCAGGCCGATTGGGGCCTGCACAGTTTTTATGGTTGAGGGGGATTTTTGGCGCCGGGTTCGCTGTGATGAAGTGTCAGGCTTGATCACACTCATTGTCCGAAGGTTGAGCAGGAACTGTGGCCCGTCTTCTAATTTCGGTATTGTCCGGCTCTCAGTGTTATTTTCACTCAGAAGAAGGAGAAGAGATCCGCGAGACGGGCGGGAATAGCATTAATGCGAGGCCCCGCGACAATGCCCGCTGTAAGCGAGCGGATTGATGGCGGATGTCGGAAAAGAAAGGGCGAGTGGGATCATAGGAACTGCGAGTGAGCGCATTGCTCGCGCGAGTGGAATCATACAGCACTTGAGTGAGCGCGCAGGCTTTGTTTCTATGTAATTTCTACTCAGAAGAAGGAGAAGAAATCCGCGAGACGCCTGCGGGAATAGCATTAGTCGAAGGCCCCGCAGAGCGGAGCTCGAGGAGACTGAGACAATGCCCGCGGCAAGCGAGCGGTTTTCTTCGACTGATGGATCCGCCCGACACAATGGACTTTTTCCTCCATGCTCCGATAATTGCTTCCATACTCCGAAATTACAGCCCATGCTCCGATAATTGCTTCCATACTCCGAAATTGCAGCCCAAGCTCCGATAATTGCTTCCATACTCCGAAATTACAGCCCATACTCCGATAATTGCTTCCATACTCCGAAATTACAGCCCATACTCCGATAATTGCTTCCATACTCCGAAATTGCAGCCCAAGCTCCGATATTTGCCTCCATACTCCGAAACCGTCCCGATACTCCTAATCAAATCCGCAATTCCGCGTATAAAATCCGCCTTTCCGGGGCAGGCTCGGAGGACGGGCCGCGGGTCTGATTCTGGCGGTTTCGCACTAGTTTTGTCGGAGGCAAGGAACAGGCGGGAGAGATGTGGAATATACGGCCTAAAGGGGGTCAACCAATGGAACAGATGATTGAAATGTTGGATGAAGGCATTGTATCGGTACGGCCGATGGGAGAGCTCGATCACCACTCGGCCGATGAAATCCGGAGGACGGTCAGCCACTTGATCTACGGGGGCTCAATCAGCGGGATCATCTGGGATCTCGGCAACCTGCAATTCATGGACAGTGCGGGGATCGGGCTGATTCTCGGCAGGATGAGAGACCTGCGGGCGGTTGAGGGAGGAACGGTGATCCTGAATCCGTCGCCGACGATGAGGAAGATGTTTGAAATGTCGGGGCTGGGCGATCATCTTCTTGACGGGCTGCCGACGGATGCAATTGACAGGCTGGGAGGGATCCTGCATGGAAAATGAAATGACACTCCAATTTTCCGCCATCAGTGAAAACGAGGCGCTGGCCCGCATGACACTTACGTTTTTCATCGCTGCGCTTGATCCGACGCTAGAAGAAATCTCGGAATACAAAACGATCATTTCGGAAGCGGCGACGAACGCGATCATCCACGGGTATGCGGAAGATCCGGCGGGAGTCGTGGAAATCCGGGCGAAGCTGGACGGCCGGGAAGTGACCGTGTCGATCACGGACCATGGAGGCGGCATCGCAGACGTGAATGAAGCGATGCAGCCGATGTTCACGACCAAACCGGAGGCGGAGCGGTCCGGAATGGGCTTTACGATCATGGAAAGCTTCGCCGACCATCTGGAAGTCCAATCCCGGCCGGGCAGCGGGACGACGGTCACGTTCAAAAAAACTTTTTCCCCGGTGCCCGAAGTCTGCCGGACGACGGGGTGAACAATGGAAGAGCATGGGACACAGCGAAAGCAATCGTTGCTGACACAGGAAAGGATGCGGGAGCTGATCGCCGCCGCCCAGGCGGGGGATACGGATGCCAGGCGTGAAATGGTGGAGGGAAACACCCGGCTCGTCTGGTCGATTGTCCAACGCTTTTCTTCAAGAGGCGTCGAACTGGACGATCTGTATCAAATCGGATGCATCGGTCTGCTCAAGGCCGTCGACAAGTTCGATCTGAGCTACGACGTGAAGTTCTCCACCTATGCGGTGCCGATGATCATCGGGGAGATCCAGCGGTTTCTCCGTGACGACGGCATGGTGAAGGTCAGCCGCTCCATCCGGGAACTCAACTTCAAGATCCGGCATGCCTCGGATGACTTCATGAAAGAGCATGAGCGTTCGCCGACCATCACGGAAATCTCCGAAATCATCGGAGTGCCGCCCGGCGAAGTGATTGTCGCAATGGATGCCATGCGGGATCCCGCCTCTCTTCAGGAACAGCTGTACGAGGGAGAGGGAGATTCGGTGACGCTCATGGACCAGGTGCGGGATGAGCGTTCGGAGCGCGGCTTCGAACACATCCCGCTCAAGGATGTCATCTCCCGCCTGGATCCGCGTGACCGGACGATCATCATCATGCGGTTTTATATGGACTGCACGCAAAGCGACATTGCAGAACGCCTCGGCATTTCACAGGTTCAGGTGTCGAGGCTCGAGAAAAAAATCCTTTCGAAGATGAAGACCTGGATGAGGCCGGATCTTGTCCGGGAACCAGTGAAGATGAAAGGGGAAGGATGACGATCAAGCGTCTATACGACAGCAGAGATCAGGCAAAAGAACAACTCGGCGCGCTCTTCGGGGAAGGGGAGACTTTCGATTTCGTGTTGGCGGACATTCACCTGCGGAAAGAGCCGGCCACATTGGTGTATATGAACGGTCTGGTGAGCGGCCAGGTCTTGACCGAACTGCTCACTTCCATGCAGGTGGATGACGAGTGGGACACGCTTCAGGAAATGATCGACCGATCCAACTTCCTCACGTTCTTCCCTTATCATGCGGCCGGCCCGGCAAAGGACGTCGATGACCTGATCGACGCGGTCCTGAGCGGGCAGGCCGCTTTTATCATGGATGACGGCTCTGCGTTCCTCGCCGATGTGCGCGAGTATCCGGGCCGCCAGCCGGAAGAGCCGGACAACGAGAAAGTGGTCCGGGGCTCGCGTGACGGATTCACCGAAAACTTCTTGATGAATACGGCGCTCATCCGCAGGCGCCTCCGGGACCCGAAGCTCCGCTTCCAGATCCACCGGGTTTCCGAAAGGAGCCGGCTGGACGTGGCGATCGGCTACATCGAAGGGGTCGCCGACAGCGCCCACGTCGACATGATCCGCGACCGTCTTGCACAGATTGAGCACGACGGGATGACGATGACCGACAAGCAGCTGGAGGAGATGCTGTTCAAACAGCGGTTCCACCCGATTCCGTTCGTCCGGTTCACCGAACGGCCGGATATATGCGTCGCCCACCTTCTGGAAGGCCATATCGCCATCATCGTCGATACGTCGCCGTCCGTGCTTCTTGTGCCGATCTCGATTTTCCATCACCTGCAGCACGCCGAGGAATATCGACAGGCACCGCTCATCGGCACCGCGGTCCGGCTGCTCAGGTTCTCCGGATTCTTGGCCAGCGTTTTCCTCCTGCCGCTCTGGTATCTGCTTGTCAAGCACAGCAGCCATCTGCCGGCGGCACTTGATTTTCTTGGGCCGAAAGACCATGGCTCGGTCCCGCTTTTGTTTCAGATCATCACGGCGGATGCAGGCATTGAATTCATGAGGCTGGCGGCCATCCATACGCCGACCCCGCTGACAACGGCGATGGGCCTGATCGCTGCGGTGATCATCGGCCAGATCGCCATCGACGTCGGGCTGTTCACGGCGGAAGTGGTGCTGTACGTCGCCCTGACGGCGGTCGTCACATTTGCCATCCCGTCTTATGAACTAAGCATATCTGCGAAAATCTTCCGTACAGGGCTGCTGATCTTGACCGCCCTTCTCGGACCGCCTGGATTCTTCATCGGCATCGGGATCATGTTCTGGTATTTGTGCTGGGTCAAGCCGATGGGCGTTCCGTACCTGTGGCCGCTCGTTCCGTTCTTCCCGAAGGCGCTTGGCCGTGTCGTCATCCGCTTCCCGATGACGCAGGATGCCATCAGGCCGTTCATCACCGATTCGCCGCAGCGCAGGCGCACCTGAAGGCCGATTGCACGTTCCCTTCCTTCATGGTAAAGTTTGTAGTAGAACAAGCCGGGGGGATGAGCAGCGTGCATCTATACGGAGCACAGACAGTCAACAACAAGGGTCATCTTGAAATCGGCGGCATGGACTCGGTCCTGCTGGCCGATACATACGGCACGCCTCTCATCGTATACGACACGGGATTGTTCCGGTCCCGTGCGCGTGCGTTCAAAAGAACATTTTCGGACGAAGGGGTGCCGGCACAGGTCGCCTACGCGAGCAAGGCATTTTCCTGCATGGCCATTTACCGGCTCGCCGAGGAAGAAGGCCTGTCGCTGGATGTTGTTTCTGGGGGAGAACTGTACACTGCCATCCGGGCAGGCTTCCCTGCGGAGCGGATCCATTTCCATGGCAACAATAAAAGTGAAGAAGAGCTCCGGATGGCCTTTGAAGAAGGCGTCGGATGCATTGTCGCGGACAATTTCCTTGAAATTTCAATGATCGGCCGGCTTGCCCGCGGTTCATCGCGGAGAATGGATGTGCTGATCCGCGTTACGCCGGGCATCGAAGCGCATACGCATGACTACATCACGACCGGCCAGGAAGACTCGAAGTTCGGGTTTGACTTGAACAACGGGCAGGCAGACGAAGCGCTCCGTCGCCTGTCGGAAATCCCCGAAATCCGGGTGCTTGGCCTCCATTGCCATATCGGCTCCCAGATTTTCGACACGGAGGCGTTCGGCCTCGCCGCGGAGTCGCTCATCGGCAAAATGGATTCCTGGCGCCGGGAGCGCGGATTCGTCTGCTCCGTGCTCAATCTCGGCGGCGGATTCGGCATCCGGTACACGGAGGAAGATCATCCGCTTGAACCGGAGGAGTATGTCAAAAGCATGATCCGGACCGTGAAGCGGACCACGGAGGAAGCCTCCTATCCGCTGCCGGAAATCTGGATCGAGCCGGGCCGGTCGCTCGTCGGCGATGCCGGCACGACCCTGTACAGAGCGGGCTCCGAAAAGACGGTGCCGGGAGTCAGGCACTATCTTGCAGTGGACGGCGGCATGAGCGACAACATCCGCCCCGCGCTGTACGGCGCCCGGTACTCGGCTGCGCTGGCAAACCGGATGGACGAGCCGCACGATGCCCGGTATACGATTGCGGGCAAGTGCTGCGAGTCCGGAGACAAGCTCATCGAAGAGGCGCTGTTGCCCGGTGTCCGGGAAGGGGACCTGGTGGCTGTTTTTTGCACAGGTGCCTACGGATATGCCATGGCCAGCAACTATAACCGGCTGCCCCGGCCCGCGGTCGTGTTTGTGGAAAACGGGGAACACCGCCTTGCCATCCGGAGAGAAACTTACGAGGACCTGGTCCGCCTGGACGCCGAACCCGCAACAGTGGGAAAGGAAGGAATCCGTTGAGGAAATCGAACATCATTCTGTTCCTCGTCCTTGTCGTCATGGCGATCATATGGGGAGCCGTCTATTGGCTTTTCATCGCGCCCAACGCAGGACCGCCGTCACAGTGAGACCGGCAGAGAACACGAAAAAGAGGGATTGAAATATGCTGTTGCGCTATAAGAAATCACTCGAAAAAATCGCGATGGGCCTTCTCTCCTTCATGCCGGAGGAAAAAGACCTGAAAAAGCTGAAGGAGACGATCAGCCGGTATGAATCGGATGACCGTTTCCAGCTGTTTCTCTGGAAGCAGGGAGAGGACTACATCGGCCTGATCGGCACCGAGATTGAGGGGGATGCCGTAACGGTTCACCACGTCTCGGTCAACCCGTCGCACAGAGGTGAAGGAATCGGGAAAGCGATGGTCGGGAAGCTTGCAGCGCTTTTGCCCGGGAAAACGTTCAAAGCCACCGAAGCGACGAGGCCGTTTCTTGAAAAGTGCCCGGAAATGATCGAAGGAGGGACAGACCGTCAATGACGGCTGTCCCTCCCTTTTTTCGGCCGGACCGGCATAGCGGACCGGTGTCTTTGCATATGTTTGTGAATGAGGGACGGGCTGTTTCTTCTGTCTGTCAGGGAAGAGGCCGTCGTGTTGACGGCCGCTTGGAGATCCGGATCCAGTACCCGGATCTCAAATGAACGGAACGGCTGCCCCGCACGGATTTCGTTCAGCGACCGGCCGGCGGAAGCGAGAAGCTGTCCGGCGTCGATGCCTTCAAAGAACTCCGGACGTTCTTCAAGTGCACCGGAGAGCTTACCCAACCCGTTCTCCATCGACTTTTCCGCACCGGCAAAGTTGCCGCGCCTCCAGTGGTAAAACGCCACCGCAACGAGGATGTAGCCGACGAGCGGATGGGTCTTATCCCTTGGCGCCACCTCATTCCAGTAGTCTTCCAAAACTTCGTGGCACTCGAAATAATCTTGATTCCCGTTGAAATACGCCATAAACTTGATGAAAAGCGGATGACGGAGCGCATGCATCCCAATCGTCCTCCCTTAAAAAACGACAGCAGGTGAACCGTTTTGTCTTATTTGGTGAAACTTGAGGCGTTCGAGGGGCCTCTTGATCTATTATTGCACTTAATCAACCGGCTTGAAATCGATATCTATGATATACCGATGGCCGAGCTGACACAGCAGTACATGGATCATATCCATACGATGAAAGTCCTTGAGCTCAATGAAATGAGTGAATACCTGGTCATGGCCGCGACGCTGCTCGCGATCAAGAGCAAAATGCTGCTCCCGGTCCATGAAGAGGAAATGCCCGAGCCGGATGACTTTTCCGATGACGGTCCGGATCCGAGGGATGAACTGGTCGAACGGCTCATCGAATACCGGAAATATAAAGAGGCGGCCGGCGTCCTGAAGGAATACGAGGAAGAGCGGGGCCGATCCTATTCCCGACCACCGGTGGAACCGGGCGGGGATGTGCCGGCGCCGCTTCCGGAAGAAGGACTCAATATTCACGACATGATCGCCGCTTTCAGAAAGATGATGGAGCGGAAGAAACTGCGGGCACCGCTCCGGACGAGGGTGGCCAGGCAGGATATCTCCATTGCCGATACGATGGAGAGCGTCATCAGTTCGCTTGGCCGCGCCGGCGGCCGTGCGCTGTTTGGCGACCTGTTCCGTTCGGGAGAGAAGTCCGAGCTCGTGGTGACGTTCCTGTCTATCCTGGAACTGATGAAACGAAGAGAAGTGACCGTCGAACAGGAAGGGAACTTCGAAGAACTGACGGTCATCCTAAAGAAAGAAGTGGAATGAATGGACAATGAGACCCGGATTACCGGAATGGTCGAAAGCCTTCTGTTTGTGGCGGGGGAGGACGGCCTGACCGGACGGCAGCTTGCGGAGGCGACCGAAACGGACCTGGAGGCGGTCGGACGCGCGATCGCCATTCTGAAGAAAGACTACGACGGGTCGGATGGCCGCGGCATCATGCTCACAGAGGTGGCCGGAACATTCAGGCTCGTGACGAAACCTGAGCATGCGGAAGCGGTCCGGCGGCTCCTTGAAAACCCGACGGCACAGTCGCTGACTCAGGCATCGCTTGAAGTGCTGGCGATCATCGCCTACCGGCAGCCGATCACCCGCGTCGAAATCGAAGAAATCCGCGGCGTAAAATCAGAGCGGCCCTTGCAGACGCTCGTCACGCGCGGGATGGTGAGAGAAACCGGCCGAGCGGAAGGGACGGGCCGGGCGATCCTCTACGGGACGACGGACGCCTTCCTTGATCATTTCGGCCTGGCTTCGATTGAAGACCTGCCGAAACTTGCGGATCCGGAGGGAGAAGAAGGCGAAGAGGAACTGGATCTTTTCATGTCCTCGTTCACCGAAACATTCGCCGATGAATCGGCAGACTGATTGACTGACTGAATGTGCATCCGGCGGACAACGACCAAATTATCAGAGGCGGTGGACTGTGCGTAACAAGCTGCTCACCAGTTGGATGGTCATTTTGATTGCATTGCTGGCCGGCCCCGCTGCGTCTGTATCTGCGGCGGGCGCCTACGCGGTCATCGATGCAAAAAACGGCCGGTTGCTCGATGGCAGCAATGAGATGGAGCAGATGCCGATCGCAAGCCTGACGAAAATCTGGACCGCGCTCACATACCTTGACGCCGAAGGCTCGGAAGGGACGGTTGAAATTTCGCGGAATGCGGACGACCAGGAGGGATCGGCAATCTATGTTGAGGCGGGGGAGCGGGTTCCGGCCAGGCACCTGCTGTACGGTCTGATGCTCCGCTCGGGCAATGACGCGGCAGTCGGCCTCGCGGAGGACGCGGGCGGATCGGTTGAGGGCTTCGTCGGGATGATGAATGAAAAAGCGGAGCTGGCCGGACTGCAAAAGACGACCTTCACCAATCCATCCGGCCTTCATGACGACCGGCACCTGTCGACGGCCTATGAAACGGCGCTGATGCTGAAGCTTGCGATGGAGAACCGCGAATTCCGGGAGATCGCTTCCACGCCGTATTACAAGTTCGGCGAGGGGAACGCCTGGCAGAACAAGCACCGGCTTGTCCGCGGAGACGGCTCGGCGGTCGCCGGCAAAACCGGATTCACAAAACGTGCGGGCAGGACGCTGGCGACCCAGTTTGAGCAGGACGGGAAAGCGGTCATCGTCGTCACGCTCGACGACGGCGATGACTGGAACACCCACCGCCGGCTGTCAGATCAGGCGTTCAGTGATTATGAACTCGTGACCGCTGCGCAGCCCGGCACGTATGCTCTCCTGCCGGGTCTCCGGGGCACACTCGCAGAGCCGCTCACCGTCTTGGTGACCGAGGAGGAGCGCGACCGGCTGACACATGCGGCGGTTGTGCCGAGAACTGGAAATGAAGGAATTTGGCAGATTCGGCTGGACGGAAAAGTCATTGCCTCCGGGAAAATGAAGATCAGGCGAAAGTGACCGCATGAAAATGCGGTCTCAGACTGTAGACAAAGTGAGCCTAATGCTCCTTTGGCTACAGTTTTTCTTTTTCCTGAACAT
>NZ_JBHLWY010000008.1:0-89554 GCF_042432615.1 Bhargavaea ullalensis | reverse complement strand
GGTGTGTATTGGATGGTTTTCTCGCTTACATGGCGGACGTTCGGATTTCCCTCCAGTATTCTGCGAACCTGTTCATTGTAAGATTGGCGACCCATTTGATCTCCTCCGTTCAACTTTGTGTCCAGTATAACGAAGTTTTCAAGCACGCAAAAACCCCGAAACCGGACTTTTTTTAAAGTGTCCGTATTTCGGGGTTCAGTTCAGGCTGCCCGCCGGCAGCCTTTTTTCATTGATTCAGGATGTGGGAGAAGGCGTTGAGGAGGCCGGCGTGGGCGCCTTCGTGCCAGACGGTGAACTGGAGCACGGCGTCGCCGGTTTTCAGTTCATGGCCGCCGAGGTTGAGGGGGTTCGCAATGGAGGAATCGAGCTTTCCCTCGAGTGTGTCGGCGATGCGGCCGGTCTGGGTTTTCAGGGCATCCAGCAGTTCCTCATTCGACGGGGCGTTGCCGTTCCAGCCGGACGGGCTCGTGCCCGTCGTGAACAGCGGCGTCCAGTCAGGATGTTGGACGTCATAGTCGGGAGCGATGGCTTTTGTGAAGCCTTCAAGGGAAACGAAAATGTGCCCGGCGTTCCAGCGGACGTTGTTGTGGAAGCCGGCCGGGATTTCGTCCCAGTCCGCCTCGGCAAGTTTCTTCAACTGGCCGAGTGTGTAGGTTCTTGCAAAATTCATCTGTTGAATCGTTGCCATGTGAAACTCCTCCTGTCTGGATGGATTCCCTTTCATTGTCCCTGAACCGGACATCCATTTGCAACGAAACGCCTTGCATTGAAAAACCGCCGCCCCATTTCGGGACGGCGGTTTTCCTGCAGGCTTATGGCTTCCCCGGGAATTCCTCGTTCGGGGAGTGGGCGTTGTAGCCCGGGTCGGACGGTTTTTCCGGCCGGCGGGCCTGCTGCTCTTCTTCTTCCAAGATCTTGTCTTCGGTGTTGCCGAATGCCGATTCGTCGTTCTGGCCGGTTTTGTCTTTCGCGTTTTCGCGGAATTCGTGCGTGTGGTCGGAGTCGGACGGATCGGCGAGCGGGAGTTCTCCTTCGTTGCGGTCTCCGCGCTGCGGGTCGTAGTCGCGCTTGTTCGGATAGTCTTTGTGCTTATCGTTCATGATCATCTTCTCCTTCCCCTTGGTCGAGCGGGCGGGTGAAGTTGGCGTCGTCAATGCCGGAGTCGTATCGGCCGGGTGCCGCTCCGCCCGTGATGTCAGTATCCGCCGGGCCGGCGCCGGTCATACCCGTGGCATTGTTTTTGCCGCGTTCTGCGCTCCGCTTCGCCTCTTGCTGGATGTCTTCCTTCGTTCGGCGGGCTTCACGCTTCGACTGCTGCATGCCTTGCTTGGCCTGCTGTTTGGCCGATTCTTCTTCTTGTTTCATCTGCTGCTTTTCCTGTTCCCAGTCCTCTTTGGACACTTCCGTCTGCTGGAGATCCGCTTCCATCTTGGACAGGTAGCGGGAGGCATGTTCGCGTCCGCCGAGTCCGAATGCCAGGCCGAATGCGAGCGCCAGGCCGCCGAGGATGAGCAGGAACGCGGTGTTGATGATCATCGGTGCGATGCCGAGCTGGCTGATCGCCATGAAGAAGGCAAACGCGAGGATCGCATATTTCGCAACGTAGCGCAGGACGTGCGGCTCGCCTGAAGCGTTTTTCAGGATGCTGCCGACAAAGCGCTCGGCAAGGTTCGCAAGCCAGAATCCGACCGCCAGGATGACGACCGCGGCGATGACCATCGGCAGATAAGCGAAGATTGCAGTGGCGAGTCCGGTCATGAAGTCGAGGTTCACGATCTGGAGGGCTTCCGCCGCGAACATGACGATGATGATGATCTGGACGATCGTGCCGATGATGTTCGAGAGCGACAGGGACGGGCTGCCGGACTCTTTCATGCCCATCTTGCCGGCAAGCGAATTCAGCCCGAGGTTGTCGAGCAGCGAAATGACGATGCCTTTGATCCATTTGGCGAGGTAGACGCCGGCCAGGATGAGCAGGATCGCCACCGCGATGTTCGGGATCATCGTGAGGATGTCGTTGAGCATCGCAATTGCCGGTTCCGAGATGCCCCGGATGTTGAGCGTTTCCAGTGCCGAAATGGTCACCGGGATCATAATCAGGATGAAGGCGATCGTGCCGACGGCTTTCGCCAGGCTCGTCCCCTTCACGTAATCAGAAACGTGCATGCGCTGGGCGAGCTTGTTGAGCCCCGCCGCTTCGAGGAACTTCGTCAGGATGTCGCGGACGATTTTGGCGACGAGGTAGCCGACCGCAAAGATGAGCGCCGCGCCGACGAGGTTCGGGATGAAGGCGAGGAAGCTGTGGAGCATGCCTTCGAACGGGCCGCTGATGCCGCCGAGGTTAAGCGCGGCGAGGATCGCCGGGACGAACAGGAGGAGAATGAGATAAAAGACGACGTTCGCCGCCGTGTCCACCCATTTCGACTTGTTGACATCGGCCGGTTCCTGGCCGGTCCTGGACAGGACTTTATTGAAGTTCACCTTGCCGCCGAGCATCTGGATGCCTTTTTTCGCGAGTGTCGCGAGCACCCAGGCGACGAGCAGGATGAGTCCGGCTTTGATGACGCCTTTCACGAGACCGGCGAAACCGGCAAAGATTTCAGCGAACGGCTGGGCAACCGGCCCCATGTTCACCTTATTGAAGAACAGCATGAAGGTGAACAGGATGATTCCCCAGAAAACGACCTTCGAGATGATTCTCGTCGGTGTCCACTTGGTCTTGTCCTTCGTCATATTGACGCGCTCGTCAAGGCGCGACTTGCGAAGGCCTTTGTCGATCAGGTTTTCAACAATTTTTGCGATGATGTAACCGACGATGAGGATGACGATCCCCAAAAGCAGCTCCGGTAGCCAGTCGAGATACCGGTTGTAATTCCAGCCATCAATCATGTGCAATGCCCTCCTGTTTTAGCAGTATAGTAATCTACCCTGACTATTCCTGCTAATAGAGAGCGGTAAACCTTTTGCTGTCCGGCTGGTTCAAATAAACACCGGGCCTCAGTTACCCCAGTCCGGATTTTGGTTGATCTTCTGTTCTTCCATCTCCGGTGTGCAGCCGCCGACGCGTTCGTTCAGGTCGCGGATGCAGTCATCATCGCCGACGACGAGGAGCGTGTCTCCCTCCTTAAAGCACACGTCAAGATCCGGATTGGAGATCACTTCTTCGCCGCGCATGATCGCCAGCAGCGTGAACCCGTAGTCGCGGCGGAGATGGGATTCTTCCAGCGTCTTTCCGATGAGCGGCGATCCGGATTCGAGCGTGGACTCCCCGACGACAAAGTCTTTTTTGTCCGCCCGCATGAGGTTGTTGATGTAATCCGTACCGGCCGGCTTCAGCACGGACATGGCCAGCTCACGACCGCCGAGGCTGGACGGGTTGATGACGCGGGAGGCACCGGCGCGCAGCAGCACTTCTTCGGATCCTTCCTTCTCAATGCGTGCTGCGACCTTCAGATCCTCATTGATCCCCTTGGCCGTCAAGGTGATGAACACATTGTCCGCATCGTTGTCGACCGCGGCGATGAGCCCCCTGGCCCGGTTGATCCGGGCTTTGTCGAGGATGTCATGGTCGGTCGGATCTCCGATAAGCCGGAGGGTTCCGCGGTCGATCACCTGAAGCAGTTCTTCTTCATCGTCATGGACGCACAGGATCTTCACTTCTTCCTCCTGCTGGCGAAGCTGCCGGTACACATGCTTGCCGACTCTCCCAAAGCCGCAGATGATGATATGGTCCTCAAGCTTTTCAATTTCTCTGTCCATCTGCTTTTCCCACACTTTCTCCGAAAGCTGTTTTTCAATCAAATAAGATGCCGACGTTCCGAGGGCGTACGTCACGATTCCCGCTCCGAGCGGCACCAGGAACAAAGCGAACTTTCTGCCTTCGTCGGTCACCGGATACATGTCCCCGTACCCGATCGTCATGACGGAGATGATCGTCATCCAGAGCGAATCAAAAAAGCTCAGGTCCTCCAGCGCCATAAACCCGATCACTGCCGTGCCGAGCAATACGGCCGTCGCGGCCATCAGGAAGATCAGCCGCCGGTATCCGACCGGGATATCCAGCCACCGTTTTTTGAACATGGGCACGCCTTCTTTCACAATTCCTTTTGATAATGATACCCCCGGAGAAAGAAGGCTAATCGGAGATCCGCCCTGAGGCCCGGCATCCGTGCAACCCGTGCGCGAAAATACCGTCTTATTCAGAAAAAGGGGGTGGCGGCATGCGGAGGGGACTCATCCTGGCGGTTGCCGGCATTGCAGTGTTGCTGTGGATCGAGCAGGGGCTAGGTGTGCCTTATCTATGGAAGACTGCCGCAAAAGCCGCTCTGTTCCTGGCACTGCCGCTGCTCGTTTTCCGAAAAGACGCCCGGCTTTTCATGAAGTTCAGCCGCACAGATCCCGGCAGGCTGAAGCGCGCGCTCTTCGTCGGGGCGGGCGTCATGGCGGCCGTCTTTGCCGCGTTTTTCCTTCTACGCCCGTTCATCGACGCCGACGCGCTTGTCGGGGACCTTGCCGGCCGGGCCGGCGTGACGGGAGCGGTTTATCCGTTTGTGGCGCTGTACATCCTATTCGGCAATTCATTGCTGGAAGAGTTCTTTTTCCGCGGCGTGCTGCCGGCACAGTTCCGGGACCGGCCTCGGCTCGGGCTGATCGTTCCGCCCCTGCTGTTCGCGGTTTATCACGTGTCGATCTTCCTGGCGTGGTTCAGCTTGCCGATCCTGCTGCTCGCCGTCGCGGGGCTTGCGGCGGGCGGCATCATCTTCCAGCTGGCGAACGGCCGCGTCGGCACGATCCTGCCGTCATGGATCATCCATATGGCGGCGGATCTGGCGGTGCTGATCATCGGCGCAATTCTGATTTACAAATGACGATCGGAGGTTGGGAAAATGAAAAAATGGGGATGGGTGGCGCTCGTCTTCCTGCTTTTGGCGGCAGGGTGCGGCGCGAAAGGGACAACAGCAGAAGAACACGGCTCCGGCCTGTCGGTGGAATTCACTTCGGACAACCCGATCCGCCACGTACAGCTGATCCTGTTCAAAAATGGCAAACGCCTGGAAGGTGAATCCGTCATCAATGCGGACGGCAGTCCGTTCGGGCAGGGCGAAGTCATATGGTTCGATTTGACGGAGGACGAATGGGAAGGCGCAAACGGGTTTGCGATTGCCTGGAGTGAAGATGAATCAGGCAAAGGAGCGCGGACGACGAAGATGGAAAAAATCCCGGACGGCACCGCCTGGGTGAACGCAAAGTTTAATGAACGGGACGGCCTCACTGTCGAGGAGGCGAAATGACCGGCTGGGACATGGCGTTCCGGCGCAAAATCATTGCCGCATCTTTTTCGGCCGCCATGTTCGCCGTTCTGCTCGGCCTGATCGTGCCGAATCCGTTCGGCGAGCCGATCCGCTCCGTCTTGGACTATCTTCGGTTGTTTTCCCTGAGCACGCCGGTTTATCTGATGTACAGCTTCCCCGTCATCCTCATCTACGGCGTGCCGGCTTCGCTGGCGGCCGATCATGTGGCCGGGAAGCTGGCCCGCCGCATCGGCAGGACGAACGCGGAGCCGTGGCTGTCCGGCTTGCTCCACGCGGTCTTCGGACTCCCACTTCTTTGGTACGGCGCAGCGGCCGGCCTGCTCGGATTTGCGGTTGACCGTCTTCTCGGCCGCCGGAAAGCCGTGTTCAGCTGGCATGAACCGCTGTCCGCACTGCTCGTCCCGCTGATTGTTTGGGTGTTGTTCATGGGGGCCATCTATTTGCAGGAGCTGCCGGGACAGCTGCCGGATTTGCTGCAGACGGTGATCCTGCGGTATTAATCTGCTCGATATAAAAAGGAACTCCCGCCCGATCAGGCGGAAGTTCCTTTTTTCATTGAATCAAACCCCCGGCACGGTGACGGTCACTTTGAACAGGTCCCCGTCGAGGTCGATGGTCATCTGGCCGCCGTGCAGGTCGACGATCGACTGGGCGATGGCCAGGCCGAGGCCCGACCCGTCGGTGTGGCGGGACGCGTCGCCGCGCTTGAACCGTTCGAACAGGTCATCCGCACTGTCGCCGAGCTCGAAGCGGGAGACGTTTTTCATGCTGAATCGGATGTCGGGCGGCGAGACCGGCGTCGGTCCCGGCAGCGCGTCGAGCGAAATGTACACCCGGGTGCCCGGCAGCGAGTACTTGAGCGCGTTCATGAGCAGGTTGTCGATGACGCGCCACCATTTCTGGCCGTCGACGGACGCATGCAGCGGCCCATCCGCAAGATTCGTCCGGAACTCAAGGCCGGATGCGGTGATTTCTTCATTGTGCTCGGCGATCGCCTGCCGAACGAGTTCGACGAGATCCAGACGGCGGAGGTCAAGCTCGATGTTGCCGGTCGCCATTTTCGAGACGTCGAACAAGTCGTCGATGAGCGTCTTCAGGCGCTGCGATTTGCGGTCAAGCACGCCGACATACTCGGCGCGCTCCTCCGGCGTCAGTTCCGGATTTTTCAGAAGGTCCGTGTAGGTGATGATCGACGTGAGCGGGGTCCGGAGGTCGTGGCTCACATTCGTGATGAGTTCCGTCTTCAGCCGCTCGCTCCTTGCCTGCTCGGACATCGACAGTTCGACGCCTTCGCGCAGCTTGTTCAGGTCGGCGGCGTGGCGGGCAAACGGCGACCGGCCCCGGACCGGCACTTCTTCCGCGTATTGCCCGGAAGCCAGCCGCCCGGTCGCATCGATGATCCGGTTCAAGTAGCCGGTCCGCCGGAGCATGAACAGCAGCACCGGCAGCGCAATGAACACGAACAGCGGCAGCCAGACTGCAAACAGATACGGCATGAGCGTGGCCCCGCCGAACCCGACGCCGGCCAGGAAGACGACAGCCAGCAGGATGAGCATCTGCGTGCCAAGCTTCCGGTTGAGGAAGAAGTGACGGGCATCTTCGGCCGCTTTCCGGACGTACGCCCCGTCGAGATCGCGGGTGAACCGGCCGGGCTCTTGGAATCTCCCGTACAGGTTCACCGCCGCAAAGACGAACGCGGCAAAGTCGATCAGGTAAAGCAGCAGCTGGAACTGAAAGAACAGATCGCGGAACCGGTAACTGTTGCCGGGATTGGCCACGAACATCATGAACCGCGCCCTCAATGCTTCATTGCTCATCAGCCCGATGATCGCGGCGAGTCCTCCTCCGGCGACGGCAATGTCGGCCGGCAACCGGTCAAAGCGGGCGACGAGCGGATTGTCGGTCCACGGCGCCGCACGGAATTTGAAAACGGTGAGCGCCAGGACCGCGGCGATCAGGCCGGCAATCCAGAGGATCGTATAAGCGGTCCGTTCCGCCTTGAACTGTGCGTATCCCCAGGCGAGCGTGTCGTCGTTATGATACACGCCGTCCCACACTCTCTGCGAGGCGTCTTTCAAGACAGACGCCGGCACGGTGACGATCCCCTCGAACGTCCGCACTTCATCGGGGATCATTTCGGCTACATTCCCGCTGTAATTCAAGTCATCCGCAATCTGTGAGGCCTTCAAGTATCCGTTTTCCCTGTTGAAGTCCCACTGATACACCGAATTCTCGCCGACATTGCCGCTCCGGTACGTCTTGCCGGTCTCGGTGTCGGTCAGTTCATAGGAGAACGGACTGGCCGTGTCTTTGAATGAATTCATATTTTCTCTGAGCTGGTACATGTATTGATCAATGTCTTTTGCTTTCTCGGCCCGGACTTTTTTGGCCACATGCTCATCATCGGTGAAGTTCTCCCGGATGTCGTCCATCTTCCGGTCACGCTCTTCGGTCAGCGCATTTTTCTGCTCGTCATTTTCCGCTTTTGTGAGCCGCTCTTCATATTGGACCCGGATCGATTCCAGCTGTGCATCCAGATCGCCGTATTCATAGCGGTGCGCATCGATTTCATCCGGCGAAACGCGGATCTCTTCCTTTGCCTTGTCCGGATCAAGCGGGTTCAGGACGTACGGGCCGATGTTGTCCATAAAAAACCGCGCGGACGACTTGAACTCCTCTGTCTCGGTGTAGTCTTTCCCGACGATCCGCGGCCCGGTCTCGATCAGCGTCATCAGCGCAAACAGGCTGAACGCGGCAAGCAGCACCCACACCGCCTGCATCCATTTTCCCTTCTCCATCAGAGGGCACTTCCTTTCATCATCTGCCGGAGCATCGCAATCGCTTCCCCGGCGCCCCGGCGGTCAAGAAAGTCCGAGATGAACCCCGAGCAGTACAAAAGGCTCGCCACGGCCGCCGCAATCGCCGCCACCGAAAGAATCATCCACACCCGGTCACTTTTCGATTTTGTAGCCAATTCCCCACACCACCTTCAAGTACCTCGGGTTCTTCGGATCCGTCTCGATCTTCTCCCGGATTTTCCGGATGTGGACGGCGACGATGTTGTCCGCATTGTACGCCTCTTCATTCCACACCCGTTCATAGATCTCGTTGATCGAAAACACGCGCCCGGCGTTTTGCATAAGCAGTTCGGTGATCCGGTATTCGATCGGGGTGAGCTTCACCGGCTCGCCGTCTGCCGACAGGCTTTTTGAATCCGGGTCGAGTTCAAGGCCGCCGACCCGGATCAGGCCGCCTTCATTGCCGAGCGTGCCGAGCGTCACGTAGCGGCGCAGCTGGGATTTCACCCGCGCCATGAGCTCCATCGGATGGAACGGCTTCGTCACATAGTCATCGGCGCCGACCGACAGTCCGTGGATCTTGTCGGTCTCCTCGGACTTTGCGCTCAGCATGATGATCGGGATGTTGCGGGAGTTCCGGATGCGGAACGTCGCCTGGATCCCGTCCATGTTCGGCATCATGATGTCGAGGATGATCAGGTGGACGTCTTCGCGCTCCAGAAGGTCAAGCGCCTCGCGGCCGTCCCCCGCCGACAGCACGCGGTAGCCTTCATTTCTTAAATAGATCTCGATCCCTTCCCGGATCTCCCGGTCATCGTCGACGACCAGCACGGTGAGCTGTTCCATCGCATAGCGCCCCTTTCATTGGTTTTATTGTACCGCCCAAACATGAAGAAAGTCGGAGTGAAAAAATGAAGAAATTCTTAAGAAAGGATCCGGGGGAATTGGTCCATACTGTTTTTGAGGTGATGGAGTTGGACAAGAACCAGAAGAGGAACAAAGAGAACAAGCCCGGCAGCACGAAGGACCGCGAAGAATACGGCTACGGCTATGACATCAGCGTCGATGACCTCGGCGTGATCGGCCAGAACGACGCGGCCAAAAAGCAAAACCGGAGCGGCGGCTCAGATAAGAAAAAAGACGGCCTGAGCCATGAGGAATGGCTCAGGGCGGACGACCCGGACAGCGGTTGATCGGAAGCGGTTGAACAGAATGCGGAAAGTCAAAGAAAGCGGATGGCCCGGTTGAGGCCGTCCGCTTTTTTCATGGTCTGATGTCCCGGTCCAGTTCCTTGGCCCGGTCGATGCCCTTGCGCAGCCGCTCGATCTGTTTTTCTTCGTTCGTCTTCAGTTTCCCTCCGAATGCCAGAACGATGAGCCCGGCGAGGATGAGCCCGATCCCCGTCCAGGCGAAGAATCCGAGCCGTTCGCCGACGATGAGCACGCCGAGGATCGCAGCCGTGAGCGGTTCTGCAAGCGCAAGCGTCACCGCCGTCGATGCGGGGAGCGCCTTCAGGCCGGATGTATATAGGAAGTAAGCCACGGCCGTCGCGGCGATCGCGATATACAGGACGACCGATATTCCTTCCCGGGTCGCCACGCCGTCAAGCGGAAAGATGAACAGCACCGGCGACAGCAGGAGCGCACTGATCGTAAAGACGACCCCGACTGCCGCGGACGGCTCCGCGAATTCAAGAACCGTCTTGCTCATCATCGAATAAACGGCGAACGTCAGACCCGCCCCGAGTGCAAGCGCCACGCCCGCCGGATTCACCGACACATTATCGCCGGTCAGCAGCAGAAGCGCACTGCCTCCGATCGCCAGCGTCGTCGCGAGCATCCACTTTTTCGCCGGGCGCCGCTTCAGGAGAATCCAGTCCAGCAGCCCCGCAAACACCGGCGCGCTCCCGATCCCCGTCACCGTCCCGACCGCCACGCCCGTCAGCCGCACCGATCCGAAGAAAAACGGCTGGAACGCCGCCATGGCGACCGCCGCCAGAATCGTCGGCCCCCATGCCCAGTCACCGAACCGCACCTGCCGCATCGACAGCGCGGCAAGCAGGAGCACCAGCCCGCCGCCCGCCAGCCGGAACGTCCCGACGACCATCGGATGGACATGCTCCGGCAGAAACGTCTGCGCCGTCCCGGTCGTTCCCCAAAGGACGGCCCCGAGCAGCACCATGATGAACGGCAATACATTCATTCTCGACACCCCTACCCGAAAATTTCAACTTCTTCCTTTGACTATAGCACAAACGGGGTGTCGTCATACGGGGGAATTTTTGTGGAGAAGGGCGGAGCGGAGCGGGCCGGGCAACAACGATTTCCGGCTATCCGGAGCGGTCATTGGGAGGCGGCGGACCGACGGCGGCCGGAGGTCACCTCTATCCCGACATTCATCGCCCCTATCCCGACATTCAACCGCCCGATCCCGACATTCGCCGTCCCTATCCCGACTTTCGCCCCCGGCCGCCTTCTATCCCGACATTCATCGCCCCTATCCCGACATTCATCCGCCTGATCCCGACATTCGCCGTCCCTATCCCGACATTCGCCCCCGGCCGCCTTTTATCCCGACATTCATCACCGCTATCCCGACATTCAACCGCCCGATCCCGACATTCACCGCCCTTATCCCGACATTCGCCCCCGGCCGCCTTTTATCCCGACATTCATCACCGCTATCCCGACATTCATCCGCCTGATTCCGACATTCGCCGTCCCTATCCCGACATTCGCCCCCGGCCGCCTCCGATCCCGACATCTACCGCCCGATCCCGACATTCACCCCCGTACATCCCCGCTCCCCCGCAAATTTAGTTACTTCATCTCATTTGCAACCGATTACTTTCTTTGTTAAGGTGGAACACTGTAAACAAGAAGACATCTCTTCGCTTAGGGGGAATCATGAAAAAAGTCTCAAACGTTTTTTACATCACGGTGGCGCTGATCGCGCTCACCGTCGCATTCGGCGTCATTTCGCCGGCCAGCTTTGAATCGGTCACGAACAATCTGAAGGCGTTCGTCTCCACCACGTTCGGCTGGTATTACCTATTGCTGTTCGCCATCTTCCTCGTTCTCGCCCTGTTCATCGCCGTCAGCCCGTATGGGAAAATCCGGCTCGGCAAAGACACGGACCGGCCGGACTTCTCCACCGCCACCTGGATCGCGATGCTGTTTTCGGCCGGCATGGGCATCGGGCTCGTTTTCTACGGCGCGTCCGAACCGCTTTCCCACTACGCCATCGACCCGCCGTCCGCGGAACCCGGCAGCGGATTCGCACTCAAGGAAGGCCTCACTTATTCCTACATGCACTGGGGTGCGCCGGTCTGGGCGATGTACGGACTCACCGCCCTCGCGCTCGCCTTTTTCCAGTTCCGCAAAGGGGAACCCGGGTTAATCTCGGCAACACTGAAGCCGATCTTCGGCAACCGCATGAATGGCCCGCTCGGCGTCCTCATCGATGTGCTCGCCGTCTTTGCCACCGCATTCGGCGTCGCCACGTCCCTCGGTTTCGGTGCTGTCCAGATTAACGGCGGCCTGAACCACCTGTTCGGCATGGACATCGGATTCACTTCCCAGTTCATCATCATCGCCGTCGTCACCGTCCTGTTCATCATATCCGCCTGGTCGGGTCTGAGCAAAGGCATCAAGTACCTGTCGAACACGAACATGGTGCTCGCCGTCATCCTGCTCATCGCGGTCCTCCTCGTCGGGCCGACGCTGCTCATCCTGAACCTGTACACCGAAACACTCGGCATGTACTTGCAGAACCTGCTGCAGATGAGCTTCCGCACGGCGCCGCTCGGAAGCGACAACCGCGGATTCGTCGACGGCTGGACGATCTTCTACTGGGCCTGGTGGATCTCCTGGGCACCATTCGTCGGCATGTTCATCGCCCGCGTCTCCCGCGGACGGACCATCCGTGAATTCCTGCTCGGCGTCATCGTCGTCCCGACCTTATTCGGCTCCTTCTGGTTCGCCGCGTTCGGCACGACGGCCGCGAGCATCCAGGACGCCGGCACCGACCTGAGCAGCCTGGCCACGGAACTCGTCCTCTTCAACATGTTCGACCAGCTTCCGTTCCCGCTCCTCCTGTCGATCGTCGCCATTTTGCTCATCGCGTCGTTCTTCATCACCTCGGCGGACTCCGCGACATTCGTCCTCGGCATGCAGTCGATGCACGGCTCGCTCACCCCGGCCAACAACGTCAAACTCATGTGGGGCGTCGCCCAGTCCGCGATCGCCATCCTGCTCCTGTACGTCGGCGGACTCCAGGCGATCCAGAACACGATCATCATCGCCGCGCTCCCGTTCTCATTCGTGCTCATCCTAATGGTCGTCTCGCTCATGAAGGCGCTCAAAGCGGAAAAGAAACGGATCGAAATCGGAACCCGCAGATAAGACGGGCCATGCGCCCCGCTGCCGGACGGGTCTCCTGACTGCGGCGGCCGTTCCGGACCGCCTCAACAAAACAACCGCCCGTCCCCATTTTTCGGGGACGGGCGGCTGTTTGCGTCAGTCCAGGATGCGTTTGTTGCGGTCGACGTCGGCGATGCGCGGTTCTTTGTCGCCGGCGACGATGTAGCCTTTGCCGTCGCACACCGTGCAGGCGTATTGCCAGCCTTCCTCGTCGGCCTGCATGCCGGTTCCGTGGCAGGCGGTGCAGACTTCACGTTTGCCCGCCACTTCATCTCCGGCGTGCTCGCTGTTTTTCTTCACCCAGTTGATCAGCCCGCCTTCGAGCATCATGTCGATCTGGCGCGGCGAAAGGGCGTGCTGGACCGGGATCCGGCGGTTGCTGTTTTTCACGGAGATCATGAATTCATGGGACTCCCGGATTTTATTTTTCAGGTTGTCGAGCACGAGGATGTCTCCCTGCCCGAGGCTGTCGTAGTCGTCCGGATTGGAGAACGTGAGCGGCAGGATGCCGAAGTTCGCGAGGTTCTGCCAGTGGATCCTTGCAAAGTCCTTCGCCAGGGCAACACGCAGCCCGAGATAGCGCGGAGCCAGTGCGGCGTGTTCCCGGCTGGACCCCTGGCCGTAGTTGTAGCCCGCCACGATGGCGTGGCCGCCGGCGCTCCGCTGCTTCATCGCCCGTTCATAATAAGTCGGATCGATGATTTCGAATGCGAATTTGCTGATCTCCGGCAGGTTGCTCCGGTACGGCAGCACACGCGCGCCGCCGGCCAGGATTTCGTCCGTCGAGATGTTGTCTTTCATTTTAAGAAGGATCGGCACTTCCATCTTGTCGTGGAGCGGATCCATGTCCGGGATCGAGGCGATGTTCGGCCCTTTGTACAGCTCGACTTCCTTCGCCTCCTCGTAAGGCAGCGGATGGTCGAGCAGCTGCACGTCGACGGTCGGCTCTTCAGGGTCTTGGACACGCGGATACTCCATGTCGAGCGTCCGCGGATCGGTGATTTCCCCGGCGAGCGCGGAGGCTGCGGCCGTTTCCGGACTGCAGAGGAACACACTGTCCTCGAGCGTGCCGGAGCGTCCCGGGAAGTTCCGCGGCGTCGTACGGAGGCTGTTCCGGCCGGTCGCCGGCGCCTGCCCCATGCCGATGCACCCGTTGCAGCCGGCCTGATGGAGACGCGCGCCGGCCGACAGGAGATTCGCGATATGGCCTTCCTTCACAAGGTCCGTGAGCAGCTGACGGGAAGTCGGGTTGATGTCGAACGACACATGATCCGGAACCCGCCGGCCCTCGACGATCTTGGAGGCGACGGCAAAATCGCGGTAGCCCGGGTTCGCCGAAGAGCCGATGTACGACTGATAAATCGGTTCGCCCGCCACTTCGCTCACCGGGACGACATTGCCCGGGCTCGACGGCCTGGCGATGAGCGGCTCCAGCTCGGACAGATTGATTTCATCATGGAGATCGTATTCGGCGCCTTCGTCCGCCACGAGCTCGACCCAGTCTGCCTCGCGGCCCTGGGTTTTCAGGAAATGCCGGATTTCTTCGTCGGACGGGAAGACGGTCGTCGTCGCCCCGAGCTCTGCGCCCATATTGGCGATGACATGGCGGTCCATCGCGGTCAGGTTTTGCAGGCCCGGCCCGTAATACTCGATGATCTTCCCGACGCCGCCCTTCACGTCATGACGTCGGAGCATTTCCAGGATGACGTCCTTCGCGCTCACCCAGTCCGGCAGCTCGCCAGTCAAGTAAACACCCCATACTTGCGGCATTTTAATGTAGATCGGTTCCCCGGCGATCGCCATCGCGACATCAATGCCGCCTGCGCCCATCGCCAGCATGCCCATGGAACCGTTGGCACACGTATGGCTGTCCGATCCGAGCAGCGTCTTGCCCGGAACCGCGAGCCGCTGCATGTGGACCGGGTGGCTGACGCCGTTGCCCGGCCGGCTGTAATAAAGCCCGAACCTCCGCGTGGCACTTTGCAGGAACAGATGATCATCCGCGTTTTTGTTGTCGACCTGGATGACGTTGTGATCGACGTACTGGGCCGAGGCTTCCGTCTGCGCCCGGTCGATCCCCATCGCTTCCAGCTCCAGCATGACCATCGTGCCGGTCGCATCCTGCGTGAGCGTCTGGTCGATCTTCAGGCCGATCTCCTCTCCGGGCACCATCTCCCCCGACAGCAGATGCGACTTGATCAGTTTCTGGGTCACGTTCATTTTCATGCGCCTTCCTCCTCTTTCTTTCATTCAGAATTAAGATTCAGCTGCACCGAAAAATGCACAATAAAGCCCCGGGTTCCCGGGGCCATGTCAAAATCAAACCTATTTGTAAGTTACCCTGACTTGGCCGTTTGAAACATCAAAAAGAAACGAGGAGCATCAGACCAAGATAGGCGGCCGCGATGAAGCCGATGCCCGCTGCCGCGCCGGTCCAGCCGGGAAGCTGCCGCCGCTCGGCAAGCGGGATGAGAGCGAGGCAAAGAAGGGCGACAACGAGCGCGGCGATGCCGTCCGCTTCCGGCCTGAACTGCGCCCGGACCGGGGCTTCCACGGCACCGGTCATCCACTCGGTGAACGGCGCCTGGCCTTCCGTTTTGAACGTTTTGTCCAAGTCATGGGGCGGCGCCAGCTTGCTCATGAAGGAAGTGAACAGCAGCACGAGGCCGAGCAGGAGGCTTTCCACTTTGAGCCATGCGGAGGCCGGACGGGTTTTATCTGCCAGGAAACCGTTGATCGCCGCCGCAGCGAGCAGCGGGATGATGCCGAGATGCTTGAGGAGCAGCATCTGGCCGTACGGCAGGATCCAGGAAGCCGCATAGTCGCCCGCTTTCATGGCGAGCAGCATGAGGAAGATCCCGGTGCCGATGATGACGGCCATGAACGAGGCGGCGAGCGGCGTGAACCATTTCAGGAAGCCCCGCCAGTCCGGGACGGCCGCCGGCTTCCAGGCGACGAGCAGCACGATTCCCGCCCAGGCCGACAGAAGGGTCAGGTGGACGGCGTGACCGATGAATCCGGTCACTTCTTCGATCGTCGCCGAATGGCTGCCGTAGGCGATCGCGGTGAATGAAGCGGCGGCCAGGACAGCCTGGATCCAGCGACTGGCGCCGAAACGGATGGTGAGCAGGAGCAGCACCGCGCCCGCCGAAACGAGCAGAAAGCTGTGACCGGCCCGGAAGCCGGTGGAAATATCGGCAAAAGCCCGCATCCGCCGTCCTTCTCCCGCAAGGAGGAAGGTCAGCTGGACAACGGGCGCTGCCGCAAGTATCGGGATGGCCACGCAAAGCAGCGACGAGGCAACAGGCGGAAGCGCCGCCTCGCGCCCTTTGCCGGCGGGAGCGAACCGAAGGGCCACACTCCCGGCGATGAAGGCCATCACCGCGTAAAGCAGAAAGTCGGACAGTGCCGTGTAGGCGGTCATTTCTTCCGGCGGAATGCCATGGCGATCAGTGCGATCAAGACGATGGCGGCAGCGATGAGGCCGATGGTCAGGGCGGTGTTTCCTCCGGATTCGGCTTTCTTGTCATTGTCTCCCTGAAGTGAATCGGTGTTGCCTTCCTTTTCCGCCTGGTCCACCGCTTTGTCTCCGGCATCGTTGTCCAGCGGGTCTTCCGCGTTGTCAGGCTCCACCGTCTGGGTTTCGTCGGCTTCCTCATCCGCGGTCTTGCCGCCTTGGTTGGAGGCCGTGAATTTCACTTCTCCTTCGATCGGGTGGCCGTCTTCGCTGATGACATTGTACTTGACCGTCCAATCCCCGTCGGTCAGGGGCTCTGCAGGCGTTGCAGTCATCACGTTTTCGTTCACTTGGATGTCCTTGAGCTCCACCTCGCCGTCCGGGCCGCTCAGCGTCATCTTGCTTTCGCCTTCAATGCCTCCGCTGAACGTCAGCGTCACGACCTTGACCGGTTCGTCCGCCGTCGATCCGTCTTCGGGATCCGATGTCTCCAGGTTGGAGTGGGCCATGGCGGCGGCCGGTGCCGCAAAAACGAGGATGATTGCCAAAATCCATTTTTTCATAAATCATTCTGCCTCCGATCGGTTGATAAGTTTAATTTGTGCAAAACGCCGAGGGGTTATCCATGGCATCCGGTGCCGTCCATGCGTTCCCGGATTGCCCGGATGGCGTCGTCCAGCCCATGCGCCGTTCCGCCGAACCCGGATCGGAAGCGCTCCGCCTCTTTTCGCGAATGAAACACGAGGACTTGCGGCTCGCAGCAGTTCAGCCGGACATCGGCACCGATGAGAAACGTGGCGGACCGGCCGCCGATCGTCATGTCGGTGAGATAGTCGCGGCAGATGATCTGGGCGATCCGGTCGGCGTCATCGGCGTACCGCAGCAGTCCGCAGTGTGCGCAGCACGCCTGCTCCACACCGTGATCCGTCCGAATAAGCTGAACGGAAAATCGGGTGTTCGTCCCTTTTCCGCAATAGACGCAATGGTCGGACCGGAGGGCGGGCTGCGGCGCCTTGGCCAGCCCTTTTGAGGTCCGGGTGAGTTTACCTTCTTCGGCGAGCGGCTGGACATCACGGTAGACGGTCATCTCCGAGACGCCCAGCCGCCGGCTCGCCTCGGACACCTTCAGCGTCCCTTCCTCTTCGAGCCATGTTAAAATTTGTTGCTGCCTTTCAACTGGAAGCAAATCAACATCTCCCTTTCAACTGATTTCCGTGCCTCCTCCCATCGTAGGCGAACGGCACGGACCGGACAAGCCGTATGAGTGAAAAGTTGTTGAGAAATGTTGAACATTCACACAAAGAAAGACGATTTCTTCCATATCCTACCCGGTTGACCCGGGGCCTAACCTGTAATAATATTAAATTTCGGGCTTTTTGCCCGCGCGGTTCGTAACCATCCCGCGAAATCAAAACTAGGGAGAGATCCATCCATGAAAATCAAAACGATGGCGATCAACGCCGTCATTGCCGCACTGTATCTGGCCGTTTCCCTGCTTATCCTGCCCTTTGGATATGGAAGCATCCAATTCAGGATCTCTGAAATGTTCAACCACCTGGTTGTCTTCAATAAAAAGTATCTGTGGGGAATTGTCCTCGGCGTCTTCATCACCAACATGTTCGCGCCGGACAAGCTGGACCTTCTATTCGGTACCTTCCATTCCCTCATCTCGCTTTCCATCACGATTTGGATCTGTCGATTTATCAAGGGGAAGACACAAGGCATGCTGGCGAACACAATAGTTTTCACTTTCACGATGATCATCATCGCAGTGGAGCTCGTCATAATCATGAAAGCTCCTCTTTCCGTGCTCTGGATTACGTGGGGCACCCTGGCACTCAGCGAATTCGCCGTTATGCTGATCGGCATTCCGCTGATCAGTGCCCTGAACAAGCGGATCGACTTCAAGCGGCTGATTGAGAACTGATGGATAGACTATAATCTTTCAAACCATAATACCTGGTCTTACTAAAGATAAAAGCGATGTCCTCAACATTAGGGGACATCGCTTTTATTATCCAAAATGTACTTCTTTATCTATAAAGATAATAAAAAAATTGCTTTGCGAAACTATCATTGTAAGAAATTTTTTTTATTCCAAGCCTTTTTTGAAGCAATTTTTTTTGTCTTAATGATAATTTCAAGTAATTATAACGTTTTTTCGGAATATCTAAAACGCTATTATAGTTAATTAAGTTAAGTAACGTCGATCTTTGAAATGAACTCAGTCTACAAGAAAATATTAAGGGCTTTATAGTTTCTAAAATTTCTTTAATTCCTTGTTCACTGTTTATATATCTATAATTATATCCTAAGCCATATTTGAACCGCTGTCCTTTTTTATCATAAGAAGTGACTCCAAAAATTATATTCTTCAACTTGTAATATAGTTTCCAAAAGTCCGATTTCGACTTGGCCCCATAATTATATTTGTTAAACAGTACTTTTATGCCTTTTATTATTTTCTTTACTTTCTCATCGGCTATTCCTATTTTCAAATTTTGATTATCACTTTTAAATGTATAACCTAGAAATTCGAATGAAAGTTCTTTCTTATTTGTCGTTGAATTATTAAAATAAGAAACCGTAGTTTTTCCTTGATTCCTCTTTAAACCCCTGATTTTTAATATTCTATCCAACTCCGCAATTAACCGATCTTTTTCTTTTATGCGCTCTCCTTCACTCTTTGCTAAATCGTAAAAGAGGAGGAATATATCGTCAACATATCTATAATACATTAAGGGTTGAAGGCTATGCTTTATTTCACGATCAACATCTTCTAAATAAAGCTCGGCTAAATGATTAGAAAACTGAAGGCCTAACGGTATTCCTTTTATTTCCTTAGAAAAGATGATTTCCTTAATGATATCTATCGAATTAACCGATAGTACATTGGCATTCATTAACTTTCTGTAAAGTTGATGTTTATTTATAGATGGGAAGAAGTTTTCTATGTCAGTCCTATAAACCACTAAATCAATTTCAGGGATTTTATATTTTAGACGATCGCCGTGAGTGATAATGCTAATTATACTTTTAACAATTTCATCCCGATTTGCCATACTTAAGTTAAACTTATTACTCAGTTCTCTTTTTACATAGTTATATCGCTTAGCCTGTTCTTCTGTAGGAACATAATACATCCTACCATTATGGTTTTTCTTTAGAGAATCTTTTATCTTAGTATTCACAATTCCACCCCTTATACACACTAACACGTACCTAGCGATGGAGCTGCTAGGTATAAGAGCTTAAAAAGCCTCTTTGGAGACTTTAAAGTTTCCATCGTGTGTGTATTCTTTTAGAGATCATCCGTGAATCACGTATAACTAAAAGAATATGTAGCGTATTAGTGTGAGTGAACGCTCCGGTTCATTTTGCGCTAGCAAAATAGCGTTCACATACTTACAATATATTATGAAATTAGTAAAATATCAACCCGGAGGATTAAATGAGAGAAAATCTTTTTTTAAGGACTGAGACGTTACCTGAGGAATTGCCATTACTCTTTAGCAACAAAGCTGTATACAGAAATTTTTCAAAAAAAGACATCGAAGAGATATGGAGGATTGATTCCAATTTCGATAAAAACAAATTTAATAAAGCATTCATTTCATTAATAACTATTCCCTATTACTTCTATATACCTAAAAACGAACTCGAAAAGAGAAAAATGTCTCTAGTTCATCCTTTAGCGCAAGTTCAAATGTTTTATTTCACCTTAAAGTACGAACAGTTAATTACTGCTTTTTGTTCTCAATCCTCATTTAGCGTTCGCTCACCAATTGCAAAGAATAGACCATTGTATAATCCAAAAAAGAAACAAGACTATTTAAACAAGAAAATGGAAGGGGAATTTAGCTTTAGCAAAGAACAAACTATTACTACCGAAGAGAACGAAATCTTGTTCTATTCTTTTTTCTCGTATAATAAATATAGAAATCTACAAGGTTTAATTAATTCGCCTAAGTTTAATAGGGATAAGTATAATTTTAATAACTTCATGAAGATAGATATTCAAAGCTTTTTCCCTAGTATTTATACTCATTCATTGGCATGGGCAATTTTTGGAGATAAACCTTTAGCGAAAAAACTAAAAAATGTTAAAGAGGCATTTGGCAATGCAATAGACAATCTTAATCAAAAAATAAATTTTAATGAAACGAACGGCATTATAGTTGGCCCAGAGTTTTCTAGGATAACATCGGAAATATTACTAACACGTCTAGATATAAATATCTTGAATACACTAACTAATAAAGGATTAAAATTAAAGAAACATTATACAATTTATAGGTTTATAGATGACTATTTTATTTTCTCTCATAACAAAGAAGTACTTTTATTAATAAAAGGCGTTATTGAAGATGAGCTTCAAGTATATAACTTGCGACTAAAACAAGACAAATTACAAATTCAAGAGAAACCTTTTAGAATCCACAAACCAGTTATAAATATTCTTAACAACTGCTTTGACATATTTAACTCAAAATTAATTCGTTATAATAATTATGTTGAGAATAACTCATCTGTCTCAAGATGGCATGAGTCAATATGGAGGAGTTTATTTGAAAATGTAGAAACCCTGTTAATCGACTACCCTAACGAAAGAACACGGATCGTAAATTACTTTTTAAAGAAAGTGCAGTCATTTATTTCTTTGAATTCCGTTACAAATAAATACAATGCATCGTATATCCTTGAACATATCGTGAATCTCTACACAATTTCTATAACTCACAAAAGTACCTCTTTAGTCATTGAAAACTTTTTAAAGGTAACTAAAAAGGTTGGTGAGGTTTCTGACTGGGACAAACAAGAAAAAAACAATAATTATTTAGACGAGAAAATATTCCAACACATTTATAGATCTTTAAAAAACAACTCCAATAAAATAGATCAAATGTATGATTTGATTGCTTTTTTGAAAGTATTAAAAAAGAAGTTGTCAAGTTCTTTCTTAATAAAAATTATCAAGAAATACAACAAAAACTACTTTGTTTTATGTTCAGTGGCTTACTACATTTTAAATGATGATAATAGTGATATTTACCGCAGTTACTTGACTGTTCAAAAGTTCTTATCCAATAATATTTTTGAGTATATAAACGAATTTGATGAAAAAGGGGATTTACCTCTTATTCTTGATTCAGAATACTTTTACGTATTAAACGACTTTTCATTCTACCCAGGATTTAATACCAAAGAAAGAAAGAACCTTAAAAACATTATTAAGAGGCAATTGAAAGACTATCATTTTAGTGATAACGAATCAAAACTTTGGCAAGAGGATGCTTTTAAAAAGATTTTGAGTAGTTCCTATTATAATTGGGGAGCAAGTAAGGATGACTTTACAAAAGAGGTCGCCAAAAAAACACTGCTTGCTTCTTCAAGAAGACTGGACTACTAACCTCTATAATATTCAATTTGTGTATAAAATGGTACGAAGCAACATGAAAGCGATGCACCCTGTAAAGGAAGCACCGCTTTTTCGTTTATTCCCCGTGGGCTACGAGTCCGTCGAACGACGGGTTTTCCTTGAGGAATTCCAGGTCGTAGGAGGAGGTGCCGAATTCTTTGAGGACGGCTTCGTTGACGTCGGTGGTGTAGGTGATCCGGTCCATTGCTTTGGAGACGATCGCCGGGTCCATTTCCTGGTGGGTCAGGTCCTTGATGGACTGGATGGCGATTTTCCGCGCTTTGTCCGGGTTGTCGTTGATGAAGTCGACGGCTTGCTGATGGGCGTCGACGAGTTTCGCCGCGAGTTCGGGCTTATCTTCGCTCAGTTTGCTGCCGGCGACGAGGACGGTGTTCGGGAGTGTGTTGCCGTACGCGATGTCGTCGGAGCTGATGATCACCTTGGCGCCGTTTTCAACGAGGATCGATCCCCACGGCTCGGGTACGGCGGCGAGGTCGACTTTGCCGGATTCGAACATGGCCGCGTAGGAAGCCGGGTTGCCGGTCACGTGGTTGAGCGTGCCGCCGATCCTCGAGGAGGCCAGTTTGTCGTTGCCGAGCTGCTGAAGATACGTTTCAAACTGGACGTCATGCGTGCAGCCGATGCCCGGCGTGATGAATGTCTTGCCCGCCATGTCTTCGACGGAATCCACGCCGCTTTTTTCACTTGCCACGACGACGGTCCCGCCCGAAGAGGCGCCGGCGAGGATTTTCACGTCCGCCCCGTTCGAGAAGTTGTTCAGGACCGGGCCCGGACCGACGAGCCCCGCGTCGATTTCGCCGGCTTTCAGTGCCGCCATGAATGTGCCGCCGTCCGGGAAGGTGATGTATTCCACGTCGACTCCCTTGCCGAGCGCCTTCTCGTAATAGCCGTTTTCCCTTGCGACCATCGCCGGGGCATGGTCGATGTTCGGGAAGTAACCGATGACCATCTTTTCCTTTGCCCCGCCTTGTGCGTTTCCGTTGCCGCCGCATGCGGCAAGCACCGCCGAGAGTCCGAGCAGCACGGCTGCCAGCCACCATTTTTTCATTTTTATTTTCCTCCTATTTAAAAGCTGTTTTCAGTAGGCCGTTTCCAGGCCCCACTTGACGCGGACTTTCCGTTCAAACTGCTGGAATAAAAGCAGGTCGACCGTGACGCCGATGATGCCGATGACGATCATGATGGCGAGCACCATGTCCATGCGGCCGAAATCGGATGCGTATTTCAATGTGTAGCCGAGCCCCGGCCCGGTGCTGAGCAGTTCGCCGGCCATGAGCGCACGCCATCCGAACGCCCAGGCGAGCCGGATGCCGGTGACAAAGTAAGGCACGGAAGCCGGCAGCAGCACGCGGAAAAACAGATCCGGTCCAGACGAGCCCATCGTCCGGGCCGCTTTGATGTAAATCGGCGAGACGTTCTGGATTCCGGTCCGCACATTGATCGTCATGACGATCGCGGCGCCGAGGACGATGATGAAGATGACCGACTTCTCGTTCAGGCCGAACCACATGATCGCAAGCGGGAGCCAGACGATGCTCGGGATGCTCTGAAGCGCGAGGATGAGCGAGCCGAGCGTCTCGTCCGCAGTCTTGGATTTGGCCAGCAGGATGCCGAGCCCCAGTCCGATCAGGAGTGCGATGACGAGTCCGGCCGCGAGACGCATGAAGCTTGCGCCGAGGTCCCGGGCGAGCGTGCCGTCGGAAATCATGTCACCGAGCGCCCGGAACACGTCGGTCGGGGCCGGCATGATGACGGGCGAGACGTTGAACAGGCGGATGGCGAGCTCCCAGACCGCGAACAGGGAAACGTAGAAGATGAGCCGCTTAATGAACAACCGCATGGCGCTGCTCCTCTTCCTCGACATTGTCTCTGTCCGTTTTGAGCAGCCGAAGGATATGCGCTTCGTATTCGGCCATTTCCTTGCCGTGCTGCGCGCGCGGCCTGCCGAGCGCGACCGGGATTTCCTCGATGATCCGGCCCGGATGGGTGCCCATCACGACAACGCGGTCGGACAGTCGGACGGCTTCCTGGATGCTGTGCGTGACAAATAGGATCGTTTTCTTTGTCTCGATCCAGATTTCCTCGAGCACATCCTGGAGCCGCATCCGCGTCTGTTCATCAAGCGCACCGAACGGCTCATCCATGAGGAGCACCGCCGGGTCCATCGCCAGCGCCCGGGCAATCGATACGCGCTGCTGCATGCCCCCGGACAGCTCATGCGGATGGTGGTTCCCGTACTGGCTGAGCTGGACGAGCCGGAGATGGCGCCGGGCGGTTTCCTGCATCTGTTCTTTGGACATGGCCCCCTTGAGCGGGAACCGGACGTTTTCTTCAACGTTCAGCCACGGGAACAGGGCCGCCTCCTGGAACACCATCCCCCGCTCTTTGCCGGGTCTGTCGATGGTCTGTCCGCCGAGCTGCAGCCGGCCGGAATCCGGGCGGGCGAGACCCGCGACGATGGACAGCAGTGTGGACTTTCCGCAGCCCGACGGACCGAGCAGGGAAACGAACTCCCCCTCCTCCATCTGCAGGTTGATGTCCCGGAGGACCTGCTCCCGCCGCCCGTCTTTCCCAAAGCTTTTTTCGACGTTTTCTATGGAAAGGAACACTGTTGATTGCACTTCCTTTGAAATTAATTTTATATAACCTATTGGAATACTAAGTTTTAAGGTTAATCATACCCCGGATTTCTGAAGTGTCAAGAATTTTTTCCCGGAAATCAAGAACATTGCCGAGCGTTTGCATATAATTTATACTGGTTTAATAGGGATTAAAATAACGTATGCAGGAAAGGCAGGATGTGCCATGAAAATTGCCTCTTCAATATTGGATTTGATCGGCAGCACGCCGGTCGTCAAACTCAACCGGCTGCCGGATCCCGGCGGCGCAGACGTGTTCATCAAGCTGGAATCGTTCAATCCGGGCGGCAGCGTGAAGGACCGCGCCGCCCTCAACATGATCGAACGCGCGGAAAAGGAAGGGAAACTTGTGCCCGGGGAAAGCACGGTCATCGAGCCGACTTCCGGGAATACCGGCATCGGCCTCGCGATGGTGTGCGCGGCAAAAGGCTACCGGTGCATCATGACGATGCCGGACAACGCGACCGAGGAGCGGGTCCGCATTTTGAAGGCCTACGGTGCGGAAGTCCATCTCACTCCTGCGGCACAGCGCATGCAGGGCGCCATCGATGAAGCGAAGCGCCTGGCAGCCGGGGAGATTGAGGGGGCTTTCATTCCGATGCAGTTTGATAACCCGGCAAACGCCGACGCCCACCGCGGCACGACGGCGCCCGAGATTCTGGATGCCTTCGACGGGCGGCTCGACGCCTTCGTGCTGACGGCGGGAACCGGCGGGACCGTCACCGGAACCGGCGAGGAATTAAAAAAGCGGATCCCGTCGCTCAAGATTTATGTCGTCGAACCGAAAGGCTCCCCCGTCCTGTCCGGCGGAGAACCCGGCCCGCACAAAATCCCGGGCACCGGCCCGGGATTCATCCCGTCGATCTTGAACCGGGACATCTACGATGAGATCTTGCTGATCGACGATGAAGACGCCCGCCGGACGGCCCGTGCGCTTGCGGCGAAAGAAGGCATCTTCGTCGGCGCCTCCGCAGCCGCCAGCGCCTACTTTGCGATGGAAGTTGCGAAAAAGCTGCCTCAAGGAGCCCGTGTGCTCTGCCTGGCCCCGGACACAGGCGAGCGGTATTTGTCGTCTGATTTGTTTCCGCAGTGAGCGGGTGTGCCCCTGGCGAGCGCGGCTTCCGGGCAGCCGGCGGATCCCGGGTGTGCGGTAACCCAAGGCGGCCCGCGCACCCCCGGCTGCCGCGGACCGCATCTTAACGTTCAGGCCGGTTTGCTTAACGTTCACAGAAAAAGCGGTGCTTCCCGTCAAAAAGGAAGCACCGCTTTTCGTTTATTCGGTTACGAGTTTTCGAAAGGGGTGTTTGAGCAGCAACACAGCCGCATCCTCGACCATAACGGTGGCGGTCGGGTACATGCCGGCGCCCGGTCCGATGGCGGTGAGCGTACCGGCGTAGGCCGTTTCAATGGCCACGGCGTTGTCGACTCCGTCAATCCCGTAGAGCGGATGGTCCGGACCGATGAGGACGGGACCGACGGACGCTTGGATCTCCCCGTCTTCGCCGCGGCGCACGTCCGCGATGTGGCGGTAGCGGAGCCCCTGACGGTCGGCGTCGACCACTTCATCGAGCGTGAGGTTGTCGATGCCGTCCATCGGCACCCGTTCCCACTCCGGTTGCTCGCCGAACGCGAGGCCGCTCAGGATCATGAGCTTGCAGAACGCGTCGAAGCCGGATACATCATTTGTCGGATCCGCCTCTGCGTAGCCGAGCTCCTGGGCTTCCTTGAGCGCATCGGCAAACGTGCACTCTTCCTTCCTCATCTTCGTGAGAATGAAGTTCGACGTGCCGTTGAGGATGCCCTGGATGCCCGTTACTTCATTGGCCAGATTGAGGTTCTCGATCGTCTTGATCACGGGAACGCCGCCCGCGACGGTGGCTTCGTAGCCGACCCCCGTGCCGAGCTCGCGGGCAAGCGCCTCGAGTGACGACCCTGCTTTCGCGTACATGACTTTATTCGCCGTGACGACATGGCATCCGGCCTTAATCGCCTGTTCCAGGTAAGTGCCGGCCGGTTCCTCGCCGACAATCGCCTCGAAGACGACCTCCAGTCCCGGAACGGCGAAGATGTCCTCAAACCGGTCCGTCACGAGCACGCCCGGCGTGTCGGGACGGGGTTTATCCAGGTTGCGCACGAGAATCGCCGCAATCTCGATCGGGGCGCCCGTCCGTGCCGCCAGCTGTTCTTTCCGTTCATTCACAATATGATAAATGCCCTGGCCGACCGTCCCGAACCCCAGGATGGCCGCTTTCACTGTCGCCATGGCGATCACCTCCAATTCCCTTCAGCTTAACAAGTTCCGCCCGGAAATAAAACCCCCGGGCGGTGATTTTTCAGAATATGCGGGCAGCCGCGGCACAGCTTGCGCCACTCGGAAGCGAACTTGCGCCACTCGCGGGCAAACTTGCGCCACTCGGGCCTCAACTTGCGCCACTCGGGCCCCAACTTGCGCCACTCGCCTCACCCGCCCCCTAAATTCAAGCCTTGACCGGCGCGGCCGCTTCGATCGCCTGTTTCAGGTCGGCGATGATGTCATCGACGTTTTCAAGGCCGATCGAGAGGCGGACGAGTTCTTCGCTCGTGCCGGTTTTCTCAAGGTCCTCCGCCGACAGCTGTTGGTGGGTCGTCGACGCCGGGTGGATGATGAGCGAGCGGGCGTCGCCGACGTTCGCGACGTGGGAGAACAGCTTCACGCCGTCGATCAGCCTGCGGCCTGCCTCCCGCCCGCCTTTGATGCCGAATACAACGACGGATCCGGCTCCGTTTTTCAGGTATTTCTTCGACAGCTCATACGACGGGTGGTCTTCAAGGCCGTTGTACTGGACCCACTCGACGGACGGGTGGTCTTGCAGCCATTTCGCCACCTTCTCCGCGTTTTCGTTGTGTCGCTGGACTCTCAGGTGAAGCGTTTCGAGCCCCTGCAGGAAGATGAACGCGTTGTCCGGGCTGAGGCACGGGCCGAAGTCGCGGAGCAACTGCACGCGGAGCCGTGTGGCGAATGCGGCGTCCGGCGTGTCGATGCCGTAGCGGAGGCCGTGGTAGGTTTCGTCCGGCTCGGTGTAGCCCGGGAAGCGGCCCTGCGTCCAGTCGAATTTGCCGGCGTCGACCGCGATGCCGCCGATCGCCGTGCCGTGGCCGCCGATCCATTTCGTGGCGGAATGCACGACGACGTCCGCCCCGAATTCGATTGGATTGGAGCCGTACGGCGAAGCGAATGTGGAGTCGATGATGAGCGGCACGCCGTTTTCATGGGCGATGTCCGCGACCGCTTCCACGTCCAGCACGTTCAGGCTCGGGTTGCCGATGATTTCGCCGTAGAGCGCCTTCGTCTTGTCGGTAATCGCCGCGCGGAAGTTTTCCGGATCGGTGGAATCGACGAACTTCACTTCGATGCCGTAGCGCGGGAGCGTCACCGCGAACAGATTGTACGTGCCGCCGTACAGATTCGCCGCCGCGACGATCTCATCGCCCGCCTGGGCCACGTTCAGGATCGAGAACGCAATCGCCGCCATGCCGGACGACAGCGCGACTGCCGCCGTGCCGCCCTCAAGTTCCGCAACGCGCTTTTCGAATGCGTCGACGGTCGGGTTCATGATGCGGGAATAAATATTGCCGGGCTCCTTCAGCGCAAACAGGTTCTGCGCGTGCTCGGTGTCACGGAATGCATACGCCGTCGTGCGGTAGACCGGGACGGCGATGGCGCCCGTCGCAGGGTCCGGCTGCTGGCCTCCGTGGACAAGGATCGTTTCCGGCTTGAATGGTTGATTGTTCGTCATGATTAAAAACCTCCTGAGAATGTGGTGCCCGGGCGGTTCGCCGCCAAAGGCCTGGAACTCGATGGATGTGCGGTGACCGGGGAGGAGGTTTTTCGGGAAATCAGAAAAACCCTCTTCGCATAAAGGAAGAGGGCCGATACAGGCAAGCTGCATCCCTCCCCTTATCTGCCAGATCCGTCTCCGGAACTGTAGGAATTAGCACCTTTGCAGGCATGGCCTGCCGGTTGCCGGGCTTCGCAGGGCCTAGTCCCTCCGCCGCTCTTGATAAGAGTGAATTCATTTAATTTTCCATCTTGGAAATCAGTATAGCCCTGTCCTCCTCCGGAAGTCAAGTGTATTTTTTCAGAATGATTGAAACCATTTGCCCGCCCGGCCGTTACAATAGGAAAGAGTTTTTCTAGGAGGCAAACGAAATGAGTTCATTGATTGAACAGCTCGCCGCAAAAGGCCTTTCCCGATATGAAAAGACGATCCGCGAATTGGTCGGCGTAGCGGTCTGCGTCAAAAAAGAAGATGCCGCGGGACCCCTTGCGCCGGGCGCATCCAAATTCGGAGGCGCCCCGGACTTGCCGCCGAATGCCGACCTTCCGCAGAACAACGGCCGGCCGCTGACACTGCTTGCGCAAATCAACCTGACGGACCTCGGCATCGCGGGGATTGATCACCCGTTCCCGAAAAGCGGCGTGCTGTCTTTTTATTACGATGTGGAAGAGCAGCCGTGGGGCAGCGGAGAGGAGGAAGAGCTCAGCGGCTGGCGGGTGCTGTTTTACGACGGCGACCCGGCGAAGCTCGAGCGCGTGGAAGTTCCGGAAGATTCGATGCTGCCGGAATTCGCGGCATCGTTTGGGCAGATGGAGTCAGTCGACACCGATGCCCTGATCGAGATGGACTTCGACGATGACGACGCAGAAGAGATTTTCGGCGTGCTCGAAAACGGCGAGCCGAAACACCAGATGCTCGGATTTCCGTTTGCGGTCCAAAACCCGGTGTTCATGGAAACCGCCCATTACTGTGACGGCGTGGAAGACTGGGACGAAGCCGAAAAAGCCGCGGATGACTATGTGCTCCTGTTCCAGATGGACAGCGACGACGACCTTGACGTCATGTGGGGCGACATGGGGATGCTTTATTTCTCGATCAAAAAAGAAGATCTTGCAGCCGGACGGTTTGACCGGACGAAGATGATCATGCAGTGCAGCTAAAGTTCCGGGAGGAGGAAGAATGATGGGTCTGTGGCTCATCCTGGCGGCGGCTGCCGGCTACCTGATCGGCTGCGTGCACGGCTCGACCGTCGCGGGCCGGCTATCCGGCGTGAATCTCAAGGAAACCGGCGTGAAAAATGCGGGCGCTTCGAATGCGGCGATCGTCCTCGGCAAAAAGTACGGCGCACTCGTCGCGGCGATCGATATCGGCAAAGGGGTCGGGGGCGTCCTGCTCGCAAAGTGGCTCGCGGCGCAGACGGGGCTCGGCGAGGTGGCCGGCGCCCTGCTCGTGTTCATCATGGCGGCGGCCGTCGTGCTCGGCCACAACTTCCCGTTTCATATGAAGTTCAGCGGCGGCAAAGGGACCGCGACCGTCATCGGTGTCCTGCTCGGATTCGACTGGAAAATCGGGCTGGCTGGACTTGCGCTGCTGATCGTCGTGTCGATCGTGACCGACTTCATCGTGTTCGGCGTTTTGATGTTATACGTGACGTTTGTCTTCACCGCGGTCGTCCTGGCACCCGGCGTCGGACCGGATCTCATCTCGGCCGGACTGTTTCTGATGGCCGTGTGGAAGCATGTGGAGAACTTCCGGCGGCTGCGGTCGGGCGAAGAAAACCGGGTGTCGGCGGTGCTCGGGAGGAAACGGCGGGCGGCGTAGCGGACGGGCGGGCGGCGGTACAATCAACGTTTTGCCGGATACAATCAACGTTTCGCCCAATACAATCAACGTTTCGCCGGATACAATCAACGTTTCCCCCAATACAATCAACGTTCCAACCAAAAACAGGCGCCCCCGAATTGAATCGGGCGGCGCCTGTGTTCATTTGCTTAATGGTTGACCGGCTCAAGGAGGTCCAGCAGGTCGGTGTGGCTGTGGCCGAGGTCGGCTGCGACGGACGGGCAGGTGACGCGGCCCGCGTGGGTGTTGAAGCCTTTGCGGAGCGGCTCGTTGTCGAGGGCGGCCTGTTTCCAGCCTTTGTTTGCGATCTGGAGCGCGTAAGGGACGGTGACGTTCGTGAGCGCCATCGTGGACGTGCGCGGGACGGCGCCCGGCATGTTGGCGACGGCGTAGTGGACGACGCCGTGCTTTTCGTATGTCGGGTCATCGTGCGTGGTGATCCGGTCGCTCGTCTCGAAGATGCCGCCCTGGTCGATCGCAATGTCGACGAGCACGGAGCCCGGCTGCATCGACTTGACCATGTCTTCCGTGACGAGCTTCGGCGCCTTCGCACCCGGGATCAGGACCGCACCGACGACGAGGTCGGAATCCTTCACGGCTTCCGCGATGTTGAACGGGTTCGACATGAGCGTCTCGATGTCGTTGCCGAACTGGTCGTCGAGCTGGCGGAGCCGCTCCGGGCTCAGGTCGATGACCGTCACCCGGGCGCCCATGCCGACTGCGACGCGCGCCGCATTCGCACCGGCCATGCCGCCGCCAATCACCGTGACTTTGCCGCGGCCGACGCCCGGCACGCCGGAGAGGAGGATCCCCTTGCCGCCGTGGTTGCGCTCGAGGAACGTGGCGCCGATCTGCGTTGCCATGCGTCCCGCCACTTCGCTCATCGGCGAAAGGAGCGGCAGCGAGCGGTTCGGCAGCTGGACCGTTTCGTAGGCGATCGCCGTCACATTTTTCTCGACGAGCGCTTTCGTCAGGCCCGGCTCCGCCGCGAGGTGAAGGTACGTGAACAAGATGAGCCCGTCACGGAAATGGCCGTACTCTTCCGGCAGCGGCTCCTTCACTTTCATGACCATGTCGGCAGCCCATGCCCCGGCAGCCGTTTCGGAGATGGTCGCCCCTTCGTTCAGGTACTCTTCATCGGTGAAGCTCGAGCCGAGGCCCGCCCCTTTCTCGATGATGACTTCGTGGCCCGCCCCGACAAGCGTGGCGACTCCGGCCGGCGTCATCGCGACGCGGTTTTCGTTGTTCTTGATTTCCTTCGGCACCCCAATTTTCATAGCCTTTCCCTCCATCGGAAAGGGAGGCACGACGCCTCCCCTCTTCTATTATTTATTTTCCTCGAATGCCTTTTTCACGACCGAGATGATGAAGTCGACGTCTTCATCGGTGCACGAAAGCGGCGGCGAGAGTGTGATGATATTGTTGTAGCCGGCGACCGTGTCCCCGTTTTTGCCGACGATGAGGCCGTTCGCCTTGCAGTCGGCGATGATCTTGCCGACGCGCGCGGCGCTTGCCGGCTCGCGCGTCTCCTTGTCTTCGACCATCTCGATCCCGAGGAGGAAGCCGATGCCGCGAACGTCGCCGACATGCGGGTGGTCCGCGAGATGCGCGAGTTCCTTGCGAAGCCGCTCGCCGTGGCGGTCCGCCTGCTCAACGAGGCCTTCGCGCTCGATGATCTCGAGGTTCTTCAGCGCGACGGCGCAGGCCGCCGGATTGCCGCCGAACGTGTTCACGTGGCGGAAGTGGCTGTTTTCCGCGCTGTCCTTGAACTTCTCGTAGATATCCTTGCGCACCGCCGTCACCGACAGCGGAAGGTACGCGCTCGTGAGGCCCTTCGCCATCGTGACGATGTCCGGCTTGATGCCGAAGTTCTGGTGGCCGAACTTCTTGCCCGTGCGGCCGAATCCGCAGATGACTTCATCGATGATCAGGAGGACGCCGTGCTTGTCGCAGATCTCCTGGACTTTCTGCACGTACACCGGATCCGGGATAAGGATGCCTCCGCCCGTGATGAGCGGCTCCATGATGACGCCGGCGATCGTCTCCTCCTGCTCCCAGATGATCTTCTGCTCAATCTCCTCGGCGCGCATGATGTTGTATTCTTCAACGCTCATGCCCTTCGGCCGGCGGTAATTGTCCGGCGGTGCCGTGTGAAGGAAGCCGGGCGCGAGCGGCTCGTATTTATACTTGCGCAGCGCCTGGCCCGTCGCGGCGAGCGCGCCCATCGAGCCGCCGTGGTACGCGCGGTACCGGCTGATGAACTTGTAGCGGGACCCTTCCCCGTTCTGCTGGTGGTACTGGCGGGCGATCTTGAACGCGACTTCATTCGCATCCGACCCCGAGTTGGAATAAAAGATCTGATAGTCATCATCAAGCCACTCGTTCAGCTTCTCGGCGAGCTCGATCGCCGGCTCATGGCCCTGCGTCATCGGCACGTAGCACAGTTCCTTCATCTGATCGTACGCCGCCTTCGCGAGCTCCTCGCGGCCGTAGCCGACGTTCACGCACCAGAGGCCGGACATGCCGTCCAGATAACGGTTCCCCTCATGGTCCGTCACCCACGCGCCTTCCCCTTTCGCCCAGATCATCGGCGGCGATTTTTCCATGTAAGGCGAAATATGGTGCCAGACGTTCTGGCGGTCCTTCTCGACGAGCGTCTGCTCTTCCTGTTTTACAGTCGTCATCATTTTCTCTCCCTTCAAGTTGGGTTGGTCGTGTCGATCAATATTTCAGGCTTCGGATGGCGCGAGTGAGGAGAGTTTCTGCTCGAGTGAGGAGAGTTCCGCTCCGAGTGAGGAGAGTTTGCCCCCGAGTGAGGAGAGTTCCCCTACCTCAGCCGCCCCTCTTCGATCTCTCAGTGCCTTTGCGTGAGCATCTTCTTCCTCGTATAGAACTCGATCCCGTCTTTGCCGTTGGCGTGCAGGTCGCCGTAGAAGGACTTTTTGTAGCCCGAGAACGGGAAGAACGCCATTGGGGCCGGGACGCCGAGGTTGACGCCGAGCATGCCGGCGTCGATGTTGTCGCGGAATTCGCGGATGGCGGAGGCGCTGTCGGTGTAGAGGCAGGCGCCGTTTGCGAAATCGGAGGCGTTCGTGAACTCGATCGCTTCTTCGAGCGTCTCCACGCGGACGATCGAGAGGACCGGGGCGAAGATTTCGTCTTGCCAGATCTTCATCTCCTGCGTGACATGGTCGAAGATCGTCGGGCCGACGAAGTAGCCGCCTCCGGAACCGGACTCGCCGCGGCCGTCGCGGACGAGGGTCGCGCCTTCTTCCACGCCGGTTTCAATGTAGCCGAGCGTGCGGTCCTTGTGCGCCGGGCGGATGACCGGTCCGAGGAAGACGCCTTCTTCCAGGCCGTTGCCGATCGTGATGTCGTCGGCCGCTTTCTTCAGGCGGTCGACAAGCTCATCCGCCACATCACCGACTGCGACGACGACCGCGGCGGCCATGCAGCGCTCGCCGGCGGAGCCGAATGCCGCTCCGGTGATGTTCTTCACGGCGTTGTCGAGGTCCGCATCCGGCAGGACGAGCGAATGGTTTTTCGCGCCGGCGAGTGCCTGGACACGCTTGCCGTGGGACGTGCCCGTTTTGTAGACGTACTCTGCGACCGGCTGCGAGCCGACGAACGAGATCGCCGGGACGTCCGGGTGCTCGAGCAGGCCGTTCACGATGTCGTGCGCCCCGTGGACGATGTTGAAGACCCCGTCCGGAAGACCCGCTTCCTTAAGAAGTTCCGCGAGCCGGTTGGCGAGGAGCGGCGTACGCTCGGACGGCTTCATGATGAACGTGTTGCCCGCCACGATGGCGAGCGGGAACATCCAGGCCGGCACCATCATCGGGAAGTTGAACGGCGTGATGCCGCCGACGACGCCGAGCGGGTAGCGGTACATGCCCGATTCGATGTTCGTCGCGATGTCCGGGAGCTGCTGGCCCATCATGAGGGACGGCGCGCCTGCCGCGAACTCGACGCACTCGATGCCGCGGAGCACTTCGCCGTGCGCTTCTGTGAGGCTCTTGCCGTTTTCGACCGTGATGAGTTTCGCGAGCTCATCCCAGTGGTCGACGAGCAGCTGCTGGTACTTGAACATGATCCGTGCGCGCTGCGGCACCGGCGTCTTCTTCCAGGTCTTGAACGCTTCCTTCGCGACCGCGACCGCCTTGTCGAGATCTTCCTTCGTCGAAACCGGAACTTCGGCGATGATTTCGCCCGTTGCCGGGTTCGGGACTTCTTCGTACCGGTCCGTGGCCGACTTTACCCATTGTCCACCGATGAAGTTTGAAAGCGTTTGCGATTTTACCGTTGTTGTTTCCATGATCTATTCCTCCCTGTGCCTTGTAAGTTGACTTGACTCGGTTCGTCGTTCATTCCATAATCAACATTACAAGCTATCAGAATGTTTGTCATTTTACATAGTGTCAAACCATCCGGTGAATTGATTGGACGGAAAGGAGAACTGAAACCATGAAAGAGATCGAACTGACCGTCCGGGACGTGCTGGCCCGGGATTCATTCCAAAAGGCGAAGCTCGTGGCGGGAGAAAAGGGGCTCGGCCGGCAAGTTCGCTGGTCGCATATTCTCGAAGTGCGGGATTTCGAGTCGCTCATCAGCGGCGGGGAGCTCATCCTGACGACCGGCATCAGCATGACGCTCGATCTCGAAACCCAGATCGCCTACATCCGGCAGCTGAATGAACTCGGCGTCTCCGCGCTCTGCGTCGAGCTGCCCAATCCGAACATCAACATCGCGCCGGAAGTCGTCTCGCTCGCCGACGAACTCGACTTCCCGCTTATCCTGTTCGACGAAGTGATCCGGTTCGTCGACCTGACGCAGGACCTGCACACGGCGATCATCAACCGGCATCACCAGATGATCTCCGAACTCGACCGGCTGTCCGGCCGGTTCATCGAGCTGTCCCTCACGTCGAACGGCATCCTGAAGATCCTTCAGGAACTGCATCAGTACTTCCGCCGGGACGTGCTGTTCATCACCGACCGGCCGTCCCACTACTTTTTTCCGTCCCATGTGAAGGAAACGGAATCGGCGATCCGCCGGCAGCTCGAGAAGGACGGGACCCTCCAGGACACCGGCCGCTACCTCGAAACGGCGCACGGCCTGTTCGCCACCGTGCCGGTCCGCGGCTTCGGCCAAGTGTGGGGCCGGCTCTGCCTGGCGATGGACGACATGCTCCATGACGATTTCTATTTCCTGATCCTCGACCGCGCGGGGCTCGCCGTCTCCCAGATTCTGCTTCGCAACCGGACCGTCGAAGAGCGCAAGCAGAACCTCGAAGACAAAGTCGTCCGCGGCCTCATCACCGGGCGGAACACCGACCCGGACACCGTCCTGTCCGCCCTCCCCGCCCAGGGCCGCAATATGTACTACCGGGTGTTCTCCATCCGGCTCGCCTCCGAGAGCATGTTCGACTCGGAGGACCTGCTGGAGGAAGAGCTCATCCAGCGCTCGTTGATCATCCGGAGCGTGTTCCAGCGCGGCGGGTTCTTCCCGGCCATCACATCGGGAAAAAGCGAACTCGTCATCCTCGCCTTCTTCATCTCCGGCGAAGATCAGCGAAACACGGCCGGCCGCTTTGAACAGATGATCCAGGAAATCCGGCAGATGCCGGAAAGTCAGTTCACCGGCTGCCGGTTCGGCGTGAGCAAAGTGTATCAGGACATCGTGGACGCAAAGCGGGCGTTCGGGGAGACGGAAGACGTCATCTCCCTCCAGAAACAGGCGGTCGCCGCCTCCCCGTTCTTCGAAAAGCTCGGCATCCACCGGCTTCTTCTGCTGCTCAAGCGGGGCGGCGAGCTGGAGCGCTATGTGGACGATTACCTCGGCCACCTCATCGCACACGACCGGCGACACGACAGCGACCTCCTTGAGACGCTCGTCGTCTACCTGGAATGCGGCGGCGTCAAAAAAGAGGCGGCGGATCGGCTGTTCATCGTCCGCCAGACCCTTTATCACCGGCTCGAAAAGCTTGAAGCCCTGCTCGGCAAGGATTTCATGGAATCCGACAACCGGCTCGCGCTGGAAGTCGCGGTCCAGGCACACCGGATGCTGGCGCGTGAACAGGATCAACCGCTTGTTACGAAATAGAACCCCCAAAACGGCGTGCAGCCGTTTCAGGGGTTCTGTTTTGCCTTTGTGGGATGTTCTTAGTTCGATAGCTCGATAAATGGTTTTTCATTCTTCAATGATAATCTTATCGTATAATTGTCATTTTGAATTCGCTCGTTTATTTCTGGCAAGGCTAAGTACTCCTGTATCGCCAATTCAATTTCTCGGCTTATTTCTTCAGAGGGCGGTCTTTCCAGTTCAGTCTTGATTGAAACATAGGTGTGCCCTTTCTTCACTTTATACGAGACCCCCGTTAGTTGATAAGTCGATTTCCCCGCCATTGCCTCATAGATGTCAGATGCAATCGACGCCCAACGGTCGTCTTGTTGACGATGCTCCAAATTAAATGTATTCACTTCAATATCTTTGACGTCTAAGTTTCGTGCATCTATCTCTTTTTCAATCTCTGAAACAATTTCATTTGGCTCTTTAATATGGTCTGGCATATTAATGGTGACGATATTCGAAAACCACGTCTTATTAAGGCCGGCTAATTCAAAATCCGCCTCTTCAGCATATCCGTATGCTGCGAAAACTTCCTTCACAATCTCACGTACTTGATCATAGAGAGTTATTTCATCCTCTTGATCATCTGAAGATGCTACAGTTCCTTCTGTAAGCTTTAATTCATATTTGTCATAGCCATTTTCATATAAATAACTCATTATTTTTGGCTCAAGGTCATCTGTTGCTTGTTTTAACGTAGAGTCCTTCAAAGCGAGCGATACTTCAATTGTATATGGAGACGGCGTTACTCCCACAGAATTAGCCATATACCCTTCCTTCTCGATTAATTTAAAGAGGTCAGATGTTAATCCAATAGTATGCTGATCCTCCGGAGAACTAGGCGTAATGGAAACCGGTAGTATTTTCCCCGCTATGCTTGCCATTGTCGAGGAGTAGAACGGTGACGTAATTAAAAATAGAACGCAGGCCGCTGCAGCAATCCAGCCGAAACGGCTTAAATTCCGCTTTTTAACTTCATGGGCACTCCGAACAATTTCACTTCTAAGTCGGTCTTTGGATTGATTGGTTATCTTTAGTTCGTCTTCTAACTCCCTCAGTTGTTCATCCAAGAAACTCATTGGTGATCCCCCCTTTAACCAATTCATTTTTCAGTTCAGCCAACGCTCTTTTTAGTGTCATTTTCACTTTGCTTTCTGACCAATTTAAAACGAGGGCCGTTTCTTCCGTTGAAAATTCTTTTAGCTTTCGCAAAATGATGACATGTCGATAAGTAGGTTTTAATTGTTGAATGGTCTTATACAACTGCTCATTCTGAAAATCCATTGCTGCGATTTGCTCAGGCATTGGTTTGTCATCTTTCTCTTCCATAGTTAAACCCAGGTAATGTTGTAACGGGTGTTTTTTTCGAAAGTAGTCTTTCGTCACATTATGTGCAATTGAAAACAACCATGTTTTCACGGAGGATTTATGTTCGAATTGCTGTTGATGCCTGTATGCTTTTATAAAGGTTTCCTGTGTTAAATCCTCGGCCTGTTGATAATTCCGCACCATTAAAAGTATGTAGGTTAGAATTGACTCACCATATTCATCGAACCACTCAGTTAGCTCATCTTTTTCCAAAGCTGCTCCCCCTTCTCTATACACTTAGACGCAGATGAGGATGCGCCCGTCACGTTTTCAACAAAATTAAAATAGAGAGGATCCGAAGCAGTTCTCGGATCCTCTCTATTTTCAACTTTGCATCACTTCTTGTTGCCGCACCGTTTTGGCATTCGCCAGCTTCCGGCGCAAGTACTTGCCGCTCCCCGGGTTGCCGACGAACTTTCGGTCCTTGATGACCCACTCGCCGCGGACCATGACGCTGACCGGTTCGCCACGGACTTCCATTCCTTCGAATGCGTTGTAGTCGACGTTCATATGGTGGGTGCTAGCTGAAATCGTCCGCTCGACGTTTGGATCGAACAGCACGATGTCCGCATCCGAGCCGACTGCGATCGTCCCTTTTTGCGGGAACAGGCCGAATGTCTTCGCGGCGTTCGTGGAGACGAGCGCGACGAATTCCTGGAGGCTGATCCGCCCTTTCGCCACTCCCTCGGAATACATGACGCCGAACCGGTCCTCGATGAACGGTCCGCCATTCGGGATCTTCGAGAAGTCGTCGATGCCGAGGCGTTTTTTGCCGTTAAAGTTAAACGAACACTGATCCGACCCGATCGTCTGCAGCTGGCCGGACTGGAGTGCGTGCCAAAGCACGTCCTGATTGGACTTTTCCCGCAGCGGCGGCGACCACACATACTTCGCCCCTTCAAAGCCCGGCTTCTCGAGATACGTCTGGTCGAGCGTCAAGTACGGCGGGCATGTTTCGCCGAGCACATCATAGCCTTTGTTGCGCGCTTCGATGATCTCATCGACCGCTTCCTTGCACGTCACGTGCACGACGTACAGCTTCGCCCCGGCGAGGTTCGCGAGCTCGATCGCCCGCTTCGTCGCCTCGCCCTCAAGCTGGGGCGGACGTGTGAGATAATGGTACTTCGGCTCGGTGTGTCCTTCCGCGAGCGCCGTGTCGACGAGCTCGTCGATGACCGACCCGTTTTCGCAGTGGACGAGAACGACCGCTCCGGTGTCCGCGCCGACTTTGAACGCCTGGAACAAGGTGCGGTCGGACGCCTGGAACTCGCGGGCGTACGCGAGGAACACCTTCACCGACGCGATCCCTTCCTCCTCCAGCACGTCCGGCAGCTGGCTCAGCGTGTCTTCATTCAGCTCGCCGACCATCAGGTGGAAGCCGTAGTCGATGACCGCCTTGCCGTCCGCCTTCTCGTGCCACTTGACGACCGCATCCTTCAGCCGCTTCTCCCCCGCCGTCAAGCAGAAATCAATGATCGTCGTCGTGCCGCCGTGTGCGGCCGCGATCGTCCCCGTTTCCCAGTCATCGTCGGTCACCGTGTTGTTGAACGGCATGTCGAGATGCGTGTGCGGGTCGATGCCGCCCGGAAATACGAGCAGGCCCGATGCGTCCACCACTTCCGCACCGCCCGCGTCCAGGTCATGGCCGATCTGCGCCACCTTCCCGTCTTCCACGAGCACATCCGCCCGGTATTCATCGGCCGCCGTGACGACCGTCCCGCCTGTGATCAGTTTTTTCATGAGTGGTCACTCCTTTTTCATCATCGAAAGCGTTCGCGAAACATCGCCGGCGAATCAAAACGCCGTTTTCACTGCACAGCCTCCTGCGCCTCCTGGCCCGGCTCAGAAAGCTCCTTGTCCAGCTTCAGGATGGCGTTGAGCAGAACGTCCGCTCCGTGGGCGCATTCTTCCCAGGTTGTATGTTCGTCTTCGCGGTGGCTGTAGCCGTTGGCGCTCGGCACGAAGATCATCGCGGACGGGACGAAGCCTGCGATGAACTGGGCGTCATGGCCGGCGCCGCTGTACATTTTCCGGTAGTTCAACCCGAGTTCCTCCGCCGACTTTTCCACAGCGCCGACGACCGCCCCATTGAACACGACGGTGTCCCGGCCCCACAGTTTCCGACTTTCCAGCGCACAGCCCGCTTCCTCTGCCGGCAGTCCCTGGATGATCTCCTCAACACGGCGGATCACATCCGGATCTTTGTGGCGCGCTTCCAGCGTGAACGTCACCCGGTTCGGAATGACGGTATGGATGTTCGGATAGGCATTGATACGCCCGGCCGTGAACACGAGATCATCCGGCAGCTTGAGCAGTTTTCTTTGAAGGTCCTTTAGGACGCCCGCCGCGGCGAACATCGCATCCTTGCGCATGGAAACCGGCGTCGTCCCGGCATGGTTGGATTCTCCGTGAAGCGAAATCTCGTAGCAGCACATGCCCATGACGCCCTCCACAACCGCCAGCTCCTCGCCGTGGTGCTCGAGCACCGGCCCCTGCTCAATATGAAGTTCGACGAACGCCGCCGCTTCCTTCAGGCGGTTCTCTTCTTCACCGAGGAACCCGCTCGCATTCAAAGCCTCGCCGAACGTCACGCCGTCCGGGTCGGCAGACCGGAGCATTTCTTCCTTGTCGAACTTCCCGGCGAGCACGCCCGAGGACATCATCGCGGGATCAAAGCGGGCCCCTTCCTCGTTCGTGAAGTTGACGACCATTAGCGGATGATCCAGTTCCAGATTCCGGTCGATGATCGTCCGGGCCACCTCGAGTGCCGCCAGCACACCGAGCACGCCGTCAAACCGCCCGCCCTTCACGACCGAATCCAGATGCGAACCGGTCGCGATCGGCGGCAGGTCCTTCTTCCCCCGCAGCAGACCGTACATATTGCCCATATCATCGACCGTCACCGAGAGTCCGGCCTCTTCACAAAGCCGCTGGAATTCATTCCGCGCCGCTAGATCTTCCTCGGAAAGCGACAGCCGGGTCACGCCGCCCGCAACCGTCGCCCCGAACGCACTGAACTGTTCCAGCGTCTCCCGGAGCCGCTGCCCGTTCACCTTCTCCATGACTTCCCCTCCGATCAAAAGATTGATTAGTAGAAAAGTTTATGTTTTCATTGTAGCATTCCCGCTAGGCACAGCCGGCGGTCAGTATGTAAACGATTACAAACAAGTGTCTGGACACTCTGTCAATGACTGAACGCGGTTGATTGGTTGGCGGTCAAATCACGAATCGGCGTTCCTGCTTTTACATTCCGTCCGCCGGTTCGGCTGTTTATTTGACGTCCTGTCTATTTCCTCTTGCCGGCCGCGCCTTTATGATGAATGAATAGATTCACTTTTCGAATAAAAAGAAAGCGCTTACGCTTGATAAGCGCTGGAAGGAGAAATGCTTTTGTCTACCGAAAGTCACCAACCACAAGAACCCGGACTCCAGGAACCCAGCATGAAGTCCGACCTGAAAACCCGCCACATTACGATGATTTCGATCGCAGGCGTCATCGGCGCCGGCCTCTTCATCGGAAGCGGAGCTGTCATCAACTCCGCCGGACCTGGGGCGATCCTGTCTTATGCATTCGCCGGCCTCATCGTCGTCCTCGTTATGCGGATGCTCGGGGAAATGTCCGCCGCCAAACCGACGAGCGGATCGTTCGCCACCTATGCGAATGAAGCGATCGGCCCGTGGGCCGGATTCGCCATCGGCTGGCTGTACTGGTTCTTCTGGGTCGTCGTCATCGCGATCGAGGCACTCGCCGGCGCGGCCATCGTCCAGTACTGGCTCCCCGACTTCCCGATCTGGCTCATGAGCCTCATCCTCACCGTCGCCCTGACCGCGACGAACCTGTTCTCCGTCAAGTCGTTCGGTGAATTCGAATACTGGTTCTCCCTCATCAAAGTCGTCGCCATCACGGCGTTCCTCGTCCTCGGGCTCGTCGTCCTGTTCGGCTGGTACCCGGGTGTCGGCGCTCCGGGAACGATGAACCTGATCGGCGAAGGCGGATTCATGCCGTCCGGCTTCGGCGCCATCATGCTCGGCATCACCGTCGTCATCTTCTCGTTCATGGGCACGGAAATCGTCGCCATCGCAGCCGGCGAATCGGAAAACCCGGTGAAATCGGTCCGGACCGCGACGAACAGCGTCATCTGGCGCATCCTCATCTTCTACATCGGCTCGATCGCCGTCGTCGTCACGCTCCTGCCGTGGAACTCGGCAAACATCTTGGTGAGCCCGTTCGTCGCCGTGCTCGACTACATCGGCATCCCGGCGGCCGCGCAGATCATGAACTTCGTCGTCCTGACGGCGGTCCTCAGCTGCCTGAACTCGGCGCTGTACGCAAACTCCCGCATGCTGTTCGGCATGGCCCAAAAAGGCGACGCACCGAAAGCCTTCCTGAAACTCAGCAAACGCGGCGTCCCGACACGCGCCATCCTGTTCAGCACGGTGTTCTCGTATGTCGCGGTCGTCCTGAACTTCATCTCGCCGGACAAAGTCTTCCTGTTCCTCATCAACTCATCCGGCGCCGTCGCGCTCCTCGTCTACCTCATCATCAGCGTCTCCCAGCTGAGGATGCGCCGGAAACTCGAAGCCGAACAAGGCGAACTCGCGGTGAAAATGTGGCTCTTCCCGTACCTCACCTACGCCACCATCGCCGTCGTCTCCGGCATCTACCTCGCCATGTTCTTCATCCCGTCGATGCGGGTGCAGGTCATCCTGACAAGCCTCGTCGCGGTAGGGGTCGTGGGCATCTACTTCCTGTTCTACCGGAAGAAAGAGGCGGTTGGGTTCGGCAAGGCGCCGGTGGGTGTGCAACGGTCGCCGGAGTGAGATCAAACACCCCTGTGAAATTTTGTAGGGGTGTTTCTTTGGTGGAAATTTTGATACCCTTGTGTATAAGAAGAATTATTGATTGGAACATGTAAGGATATTATAAATACAAGGAGGGAAACTTATGACCCTGTGGCTTGTGAGGGCAGGTAAAAATGGGGAACAAGAAGAAAGTGCTTTGACTAATAATGTGGCAGTGATTGGATGGGAAGAGCTTCCTGACTTATCCTCGATAACAACTAGAGAAAATTTACGGGAGCTGTTTGAACAAACTTACCCGGAATCCAAGAAAAACACAACTTCCAATAAAGTCGGTCAAATTTGGACATTCACTAATAGAATAAAAAAGGGTGATCTTGTAGTATTGCCGCTTAAGCACAGTTCGGCAGTGGCAGTTGGGGTAGTGAAAGGCCCTTATTCCTATAGAATAGATATAGCTCCCAATATTCGGCATACCCTTCCTGTAGACTGGCTTAATACTGAAATACCACGCACAGCATTTGATCAGGATATTCTTTATTCCCTGGGTGCGTTTATGACAGTTTGTCAAATACAAAGAAATAATGCCGAGGAACGTATAAGAAGGGTTGCCTTTGGAAAAGGGACTTCCTCAACAACAGATACCACCCCAATGGGCACTGATGAAGAACAGATTGATATTGAACAGGCTGCACGCGATCAAATACTAGACTACATAAACAGGAAGTTTAAAGGACACAATCTAACCCGGCTTATTGAGGCCATACTAGAAGCCGAAGGATATATCACCATGCAGTCAGACCCAGGCCCCGATGGTGGTGTTGATATACTAGCAGGCTCTGGACCAATGGGGTTTGATTCGCCTCGGATTTGCGTGCAAGTAAAATCAAGCCAGTCCCCTGTGGATGTGACAGTATTCCGTGCTCTTCAAGGTTCCTTGAATTCATTTAATGCAGACCGGGGACTATTGGTAAGTTGGGGAGGGTTTACTCGGTCAGTACTATCCGAAGCTCGAAGGCACTACTTTTCTATAAGACTTTGGGACTCCGGAGAAGTTATTGAAGCTCTCCTAAAAAATTACTCCGTTCTGCCAGACACACTTCAAGCGGAGTTACCCTTAAAAAGGGTCTGGTCACTTGTTCAAGAAGAAGACGCAGATTAAGTGATATAATATAACACCGGAAACAGAAACCAACTCCTTCTCGCAGTCGGGTGAACCCGCTGGCGGCGGGGAGCTTTTTGATGGTGATATACGTATGAAGCCCACGAAATTCGTGAAGGTTCATGCGAGAAAAGCGAATGGGCACATGGATGGTAGATTTTTAATGAGGCTGTAAAGTCTGATTCCCATTTGCAGTTTTTCCCTCCATCTGTTATGATGAAGTTAATTATTTTTGTTCGGTGTAAAGGATCGTATGAATAACCACTTTTCATCTCGCTAATACTTTGAGCAACAATAGTAATACAATGTGCGATCACGCACTGGGAGGCAACAAACATGGAACAAGGTACAGTTAAATGGTTCAACGCAGAAAAAGGATTCGGCTTCATCGAACGTGAAGGTGGAGACGACGTATTCGTACACTTCTCCGCAATCCAAAGCGACGGCTTCAAAACGCTGGACGAAGGTCAGCAAGTGACATTCGACGTTGAGCAAGGTCCTCGCGGCGCTCAAGCAGCCAACGTTCAAAAAGCGTAATCTACAATCGTCGTTAAAAACAGGCCCCCTAAAGGGCCTGTTTTTTTATTTCCCTAACTTCGTTAACTACTTAGGTCTGCATCTGCATATTGATAAAAAGTGTACAATGCGATTTAACGTAATCTGTCCAAGTCCTGGTATTCCTTCATGTAAGGGCCGTCCTCTGCAACAAATGAATGATACAACGCCTTAACTGCAAAGTTTTTCTCCAAGCCCATTTCCGCTTTCAGCCTTTTTAATTCATCATGCAACTCCCGATGTTCATTGATCAGCTTGAGCATAATTGATTTATTATATTTCATTCCATCCGTCCTTTTTGTTTATGACTTAGTTAATTATAACTTTAAAATGGGTTGCATCCAGGGTGATTATGCGGAATTGCAAAATCCCGGTCACCATTCTTGATCCCGTAGACCCGTACCCTTTTCATGTCCGAGTTATGTTCGCTGGCAGGATAAGAGAAAAATCCCCCCGCAGCCAAATGGACGGTGCAGGGGGGAGAAATCGTTAATCCTGGTTTTGCTCGATCTTCGAGGGCTTACTCTCCAACCATTCCGTCTCCGTCATTGTCGCGCATATAGGCGTATAACCAATGATCACTCGTGATCGGCATACTGAAACCAGCTGCTTTTGCTTCTTTAATGGTCACCTGGCCATTACCGTCTGTATCAATACTTGAAATATCACCATTAGAGGTTGAACCCGTTGAACCGGAAGGCTCATCCGCAGTGTTGCTGTCTGTTAAGCCGAGTGATTCATTTACTTGATCAGGGTTCACGTTATCAAATTGATCAACGACCTCGTTACCCATCAACGTATAGGTGTATTGATAACTCGAAGGGGTCTGCGTTTCCGTGTTTGGATAGGTGATAATCGCTTCAAAATCCGTAACCCCACCTGCATCACGAATGACCTTTTCCATGTACGCTTGGTCACCGTGCCGGTTGAGCGTGCTGTCTTGCGGAGTGATATTATAAGCATTCGATACCCCTCCGAGAGAATCGGCAATCACATGTCCCTCATCCAAAGTGTCACTTTCAACCCCCGGAACCTTTGCTTCATCATTATAGTATCTGCCATTTGACGTTACAGGCTCGCTGCTGTCGTCCTGCAGAATAATTTCGTCGGCAATCACCCGCACCAGCTGCCCGTGTTCGTTCGTAAACGCCCAATACTCGCGGTCTCCAAATCCAATATCGACGGCGACTTTAGGTTCACGGTGTCCAGACAAATCCCCGCCATCCACTTCAATCCGTTTGTATCCTGAGAACCGTTCATCATTTGTCTCGTTTGGTTTTTCTTCTGCTGTCGTTTCGTTGGCTGCCGGAGTGGCAGCTTCTTCATTGTCGTTATCTGCATCGGCTGTGGCTTCTCCAACCGATTTTTGGTCCGCATCACTGTTTTCATCGGTACTAACAGTAGTTTCTACCTGTGATCGTGTTTCATCTGCAACGGCTGCATCTTCTGCCTCTGTACAACCCACCATAAGGGTGAGTGTTAAAAGTAAAATTAAATAGCTGATTTCCTTTTTCATTTTGATATTCTCCTCAAACGGGACGTTAATTCATAGTGCTTGATTTGGTGTTGAACTAATCCTCTCGAAAAAACACTTCTTAGGTATATATTAAGATCATCCTATGTTAAATAAACTCTCTTCTCCTCTAAGTAGAATTTTCAAACCCCCTCGTTTTCCAGCACAAAATAGCAAACATGCCCTAGATCACCCGGTCAAACAGCATCCCCTCCTCCTTCGGCAAATCCAGAAGTGAGAAAGGACAACCAATACGGCCAGACAAAGATCGTAAATGATCCCAAACGATATTTTCTTCGTCTAACCCCAGTTTCAATAAATCCAGATTAATGGCTTGTAGCACCCGTTAAGTATAACGGAGTCGGCCGAAACGAAAAAACCCCAAATCCGGACTTTTTTCAAGTGTCCGAACCTGGGGTGCGGGTGTGCTTTTTCGGGTCCGTTGTGCGGCTGTTCAAAAATAACCATACCCGTAGTACGCAAACTGCGGTCCGTATGGATGGCGGATCGGATGGTGGTACCCGCTCCAATCCGTAATTGACAATCAAATTAACGGTGTTTTCTACAACAGCTGGACGATGGGCCTTTTTCTTTAACGAAGATTAGGCTTCAGGAGACCCACCTTCTGACCCGTTCTTCAGTTTCTTCAGCTTATCGATCATGTAGTCATAGTCGATGTCGTCCAGGTCGGGATAAGAACCGGTCTTTTCTTTGATTTCCTGAAGCTCACGCGGAAGTTCATTGTCTTTCACAATGAGTCGGCTTGTCGAAAAGCAGGTACTCCAATTACTCATATAAATCTCCTTCAATTAGGCGGCAAACGGAAAGTCGCTCATGAACTTTAGGAAGTGGTCACGGGTAATGCAAGGGTAGAATTCGCTCTATATTCCCATTTTGAATTTTTCATAGCTGTTAGCGAGCTTGTATGTGACCCCGTTCTCCAATGCAGCAAAGTGCTTCCGACCACATGTGATCTTCCCATCTTCTTTCAATCGAAGGTCCTCCTGGTCAGTGCTCCCCTTTGTTTCAACAACGAAGAATAGGGTTCTCACTCCCTCTTTATCAACCAATACTGCCCAGTCAGGGTTATAATCGCCCAGTGGTGTATCTATTACGAATGATGAAGGGAGCTTAACAAATAACTTAACGTCCTCATCATTGTTAAGCTTTTCTGCAAATGCTCTCTCCACATTGGAATCATAGCGAATATAGTTATAGACTGATTTATCATTTGACACTTCAACTGCATTAGCCTTCATATAACCGACAAGCTCTTGATGCTCGAATAAAGATTGCTGATAAAACGCATGCTCACCTATACGCTCATATTTAATGCCATCCACAATTAACTTCTTCTTTTCTCTGTTAATTATTTTCATCACAGCTTCCATAAATGCTTGTGGATTCTTCTCAAAGTCTTTCAAGCGTTTGGAGCCAATTAAGATATCAACAAGTGTACGTCTTTTAAGGTTGGTCTGTTCCTGTAAAAAACGCAAAATGTCTGGAAGACGTCGTTTCTCTTCCAGCGCTTCATATACACGCATTGTCTGCCCTTTTCCAGACACACCCGATTGGTCCACTTTCAATAGGGCATTTTCCCGTTTGATTTTCCTAGCCTTAAATGCATCCAGCTTTTGTATTGCATCTATACATCGGCTCTTAAGTGTATCGGAGTCCAAATCTACCGAATAAGTCGTCTTGTATTTTATCTGGTTCCATAGTTGATTAAACTCGTCGCTTAGGAGAACTTCTTTATTCAGCTTAATATCCACTTCGTCTTTCTTATTGAAGATCGGCAGCTTCTTAATGGAATTTCTTATGACCCTTTCAATATCCTGCTTTATTTCCTTGAATTCATCGGAAACATCGAAAGTTTCATCTGCAATTGCTTCCTTCAACTTGTTTTCAACCTTTCCTTTTTTATCAATAAATTTCTCTTTAACAAGGAAGGTATACACTTTGGCAGAATATTCATAGCCTATTTCCTTGGACTCACCAGTGACCTCATCTGTCAGAGTAATTGTAGAGAAGGATTGTTCTTCAAGATATCCAAACTTAACACCTGTCTCATCTTCCATTTCCTTCTGAAGTGACTCAGCAAATTGTTGGTACGATTCATTTGCGATTACTGTGAGGACATTAATATTTTCATCATATTGTCTTTGTCCATCCTGATTCACAGCTAAGCGCAATCCACGACCAATTTTTTGCCGTTTAGTGAAAGGATCCTTGGTTTCAACTAAAGTGCATATTTGGAAGACGTTTGGGTTATCCCACCCTTCTTTGAGGGCAGAGTGGGAGAAGATAAACCTTAACGGTGTTTCAAAACTTAGTAATCTTTCTTTTTCTTTCATGATGAGTTCAAATGCTGATTCATCATCTTTATTCGAACGGAGGCTGCCATCTTTCGCAAGTTTACTATCCTTAAAGTTTCCACTCTTATCTTGTGAAAAATATCCATCATGAACTTCATCAGCGCTCTGATTCGAGATATACTGGTCTTCTTCAAAGAGCGACCGATATTTAGGTAACTTGATAAGGGAAGCATACTCTTCTTCAAAAATTTCGGCATACTTTCCTTTTTGCCAAGGTTGCCCTTTTGGATAAACTCGATAGTTTTCTACTTTGTCTATAAAGAAAAGGGTAAGTACTTTGATTCCTTGGTGGACAAGCCTTTTTTCCTTATCTAAATGAGTGCGGATCGCTTCTCTTATTTGGTATCTCTTGAGTAAGTCATCATCAATACCGCCAATGGATTCTCCTAATCTCAGTACCTTCCCGTTTACAAATTCAACCGTTTCATTTCCAGGATAGCAGTCGATACCTTCTACAATATAACCACGGTAGAGTTCCCGCTCACCAGATAACAGATATAAGTTGTTCTTATTATTGGGGTTTATTTCTTTTTTAACTCTGGTGACAGTACCATTTTTCTTTTTTTCATCTATTTCAACAGTGGCTTTATATCCGTTTTTATTGGAGACACTCACCAGCTTGATGTATGGATCGTTATAATCGTCATCGGAATTGACAGAGAGTACTTCAATTTTTTTAACAAGCTTCTGTTCATAAGCATCCACAGGATCTAGCTTGTACATTAGATTGTACGTGTCCCTATGGGTTGCAGAATATCGCAATTTACAAAGTGGGTTCAATGAAGCAATAGCTTCCTTTGCTTTATCCGTATTATCAACACTTTGTGGCTCATCAATTATGACGATAGGGTTTGTTTCTTGGATAAATTGGATAGGTTTTTTTCCATTCATAGTGTCTCTTTCACGGTGAATAAGGTTAGCCTTATTCTCCTTTTCTGGATCATCAAAGCTTTTCTTAAAAGCGTCAATATTAATAATCATCACTTCAATAGTGGTGCTCGTTGCATATTCACGAACCTGTTCTAGTTTCGAAGAATCATATTTGAAGTAGTGACAATGCTGACCTGGATACTCTTTTGCAAAATGCTCCTCGGTCATTTGAAACGATTTAAATACCCCTTCACGAATGGCAACACTAGGCACAACTATGATGAATTTGGAAAAACCATATAGCTTATTCAATTCAAAAATACTTCTTGTATAAACGTAGGTTTTTCCAGTACCTGTTTCCATTTCTACCGTGAAGTTCCAGTCCTGAATACTTTTACTCTTTTTCAAATGATTTCTAAGCTGCACCTTTTGCACATTTTCAAGAACTTCTGTTTCAGATAGCTCCAGCTTGTTTCCGATTCCAAGCTCTGTTATTTCTTGCCCAACAATATCACCCATGCTTACTGTGAAGTTTGATACTTTTACTGTTTGGCCTTCAAAAATATCAGTGATGGAATGAATGGCATCAAGCTGATATTGTTGTTCATCAAACTTAATTTTCATATTACCATTCCTCCTATATCACTCGAATATCATCTACACCATAACGCTTAAGAATTTGCTGCGCATTTGTACGAACAGCATCGTCCTTAAACCCTTCATCATAAAAAACAATACGTGCAGGTTGTTGTTTTGCCATTTCTTCTATGTGTACTAACGTTAACTCACGTTCTAGACAAATAAGAAGGTACCCCAAGCCAACAGAAAAAACGGTCTTCCCAGCAATAATCTTTTCTTCAATTGGGACTGTTAAATCGATACCATATTTAAGTAATATCTCATAAACAACATCTTCTTGAGTACGTCCCTCTTTTAATGGTTCGACTAAGTCTAATAAGTTTTTTTCAATACTAAGTGATTCTTCATCCCAAACCTTTAGATTTGTTTCATCCAACTTAAAGGTTTTGAACCCTAAATCCACCCCTATGTTATCCCTAGTCGTTAATTGATTACTAATCTCTTTTGCAGAACGCTTAATTCTTTCTCTTCCAAGCTCACAGATATTTCTAAATCCTTCTTTAAATGCATATGTTTTATCATTTATAGGTTCTGGCAATTGAACCAAGAAAAATTTACGATTTGAACCTTCCTCAGCGTTTAATGCCATTACAGCATGTGCAGTAGTAGCTGAACCCGAAAAGAAATCTAATACTATGTCATCATCTTTCGTAACAGATGATATTAATTGCATAGCGAGCTTATATGGCTTTGGATTATCAAAAGATAGACCAATTTTTTTAAAGAAGTTATCATCACTTGCACCATATGAAATTACAGAAGGAACATTTTCAAGTAAATTATTCTTTAGTAAGTACTTCCTTCTCGGTTGAGTAGTTTCATCTGCACCAAATATTATCTCTTTATTTTCTAATAACTTCTTCATAGTCTGACTTGGATTTCTCCATCCTTTTTCAGGTACAGGACATTCTTTTCGAGTAATTGGGTGAATAAGGGGGATGAAATAATCATCTGGAGCTTTTTTATTATTTGGCCATGCCATAGATACTGGCTGAAACACTTGTCCATATTCATCTATTTTTGAATAGGCTGCCTCTCCCCCAGATAAATTTTCTTGTTTTTTTAGCCAATTCAAAAACTCGGAATTAATATTCTCTAGGTTATACTCTGTTTTATATTGCGAGAGAATACTTGTAGGAATATCATATTTTCTTGATAACTTTGTTAATTCATCTGGTACATATTCACTTCCCAATTTGCGAAATAATTCATCTGCTTTCTTTAGCATTTTGAGGGCATTAGGTTTTTTTCTTTTTATTCCGCCACTTTGTACAAATTCTGATTTATTTTTGGAATAGCAGAGAATGGACTCATGCTGGATAGCAACGGCTGTAGAGTCACCTTTAGGATTTAACTTATCCCAAACAATAGATCCCAGATAGTTCTCTTCGCCAAATATTTCGTTCAATATATGGGTTAAATTATTTACTTCGTTTTCATCAATATGCACCACTAGAATTCCATCATCTTTTAGTAGATTTTTTGCCATTTTCATTCTAGGGTATATCATATTTAACCAATCTGTATGATAACGACCATTGGTATCAGCATTGGACTTGTAATTTTCATCCATACGCTCTTTGTAACTCTTAACATTATCAAAGAAATCATCTTTATAAACAAAGTCCTTGCCCGTGTTATATGGCGGGTCAATATAGATCATTTTTACCTTGTTACGATATGAATTTTGAAGGATTCGAAGTACTTCCAAATTATCTCCTTCAAAATATAGATTCTGAGTAGTATCCCAATTTACACTTTCTTCTTTACATGGACGCAGAGTTCCTGTTGTCTGTTTTTGAGCAAGTTGAATCGCTTCTGTTTTACCATTCCAGGTAAATTCATACCGTTCTCTTTCCTTTTCTACATTTTCACCAAGAGCAAGACGCAATTTATCTATATCAATCTTGTTCTCCGTGAATACTTCTGGAAATAGTCCTTTTAACTTTTCTATATTATCCTGCACTACATTGAAAGTTTGGCCTTCTAGCTTCTGCAATTAACACAACTCCCTTATTTGTTGTAAATGAAGATTTATTTGCTGTTCTTGCCGCTTTATCTTCATATGCAATTCCATCTTTTCACCAAAATCAACTTGGCCTTTCTGCTCAAGCTGCAATTGTTCGACATCCTTAAAATTTTTCTGAACATTATTTAGAGTGTTGATCACTTCTTCTCGCTTGTCTTTACTGGTAGGTATTTTTCCTACTAACCGAATCACTTCTTCACATTTTATCCATTGTTGAATATCCTCGTAAATGCTATAAAGGTTTTCAAAAGATAAGTTTGAAACGACTAATGAATTCAGTAAATTGGAGTAAACAGTTCTACCTTCATTAGGATTGAACCAGTCAGTACTGGTAGGTTGTTCAACTACTACTTTGGTCTTGTCATTTTTATTAAGCCTTTTGTGACTGGTACTCAGAAGAATATGTCCCTCTGATGAACTCATTATTAATACGACTGGATTAGGGATAGACTTATGAACAGCACCAATAATCCTATTTATATTTTTGACCGTTCGAAGCTCAACGTATATCCATACTACTTCTGCATAATTGAATTCGTCATCTTGAAAGATTGGGATATTCATACTCTGCTGATTCATAACACTTAATAGATAAATCCCCTCTATCCGGGAAATGAACATTTCCTTCTCGGATGCGGAAAGGTCCGCTTGTGTAAAAAATGCTTTCTTTGGAATCTTACGGTTTAGCACAGCACGTTGAGGTATCTGCAATCGATTAATCAACCATTCCCTCATTCCATCACCTACTTTATCACTAAAAATGATATCAATTCAAAGTCATCCGAAGTTGCAGCTGTTTCCTGTAAAAGACTAGAATTTCCAAGACTAAACAATGATTCCATTCCTTGCTCTCCTACAATACCCAGAACAAATTCGACTGCCTTGTCTAATAGATACTTGTAAGAAGACATGTCCTTCAAATCCTCTGTTTCATGATTGAACTGATGAATTAACTTATTGAACACGTTTGCTTGACCATTCGCAACTTTACGGAAGAGATCCAGTATCTGCTTTGTCTTTAAATGTCCTAGTCTAACCTCTCCATCCATATTCATATACACAAGATAATATGGATACAGTGCGCTTGTTTCTTTTACTTGTGCTGCTGCATTTCGTTGTTTGATACAGAATATCACCCCTGGTTCAGTATCAGAAGATGGAGCCAACTGAAGCGAGGTAACTGCATGTAATCCTAGGGGAGCAGTCTCAATTTTCTTCTTATTGGCTTCCATATAATCAAGTAAATCCATTTTAAAGTCGTTCAGAGTCAAGTCAGTGATAGAGATTCCGCCAGAGATATCCTCTAAATCAACCACTTCTTCTTGTAGCTGTTTCAATTGCTTTTTACGATATTCCAAATCATTCATTTGCTTCTTTTCATCATATTCAATTACGTTCTCTTCACCTGTTGCTGAAATATCAAGGAGCACCATTCTGCCGCTTACACGTGCTTCTAAATTAATATATTCATCAAGATCCATATTCGGCCAGAAGTTCACCAGTTGAATAACATCATTCTTTGAGCCTAAACGATCGATTCGACCGAACCGTTGGATGATTCGGACTGGGTTCCAATGAATGTCATAATTGATTAAAAAATCACAGTCTTGGAGGTTCTGACCTTCCGAAATGCAGTCAGTTGCAATCAATATGTCGATTTCGTCACGTATCTTTGAATCAATTTTATTTCTGTCCTTCGATACGGGTGAAAAGTTGGTCAAAATGGAGTTTAGATCTTTTTGGATACCCTTTAATGTAGTCTGGTTGCCTCCAGAACCTGTGACAAGCGCCGAGTTAACACCATGCTTTTTGGCCACCCATTGTGATAACTCTTTATACAAATAACTTGCTGTGTCTGCAAAAGCTGTAAAAATGATGATTTTCTTATTTTCTCCATTAATGGGTTGAAGGAGCTTTTGGTCAATCATGGATTTAAGCTTATTCAACTTGGCATCACGTGGAGCTTGAACTTTTGCTGATTCAATAAGTAGCTGCTCAAGTTTTTCCTTATCATCATGCAAATCTTGCTTCCACTTAATGCGGTCGATATCTTGAAGGAGTACTTTTACTTTCGATCCAATCAGCATGTTTTCAACATCATCATCGTCAATATCGATTTCATTAATATTAATATCGGCATTGGAGTATTGGTGGATGTTTTCAAGCTTTAATAACAGGTCATCAAGTTTTGTCAAAAGAGCTGCTACTGTCATACCAAATGAATGTATAGAGCTTTCCATCCGTTTAAGCAAGTTAACCCTCATTAAATGGACAAGACTTCGTTCACGGTCAATCTGCTTAAATACTGAACCACCCTTTACCTTCATATCATATTTTAGGCTGTATTCCTCTTGCTTTTCGGGCATTACATATTTTAATGGAGAATACGCACTTAAATTCAGCCTGTTAATTAACTTATTGACTTCCTTTATTTCAGGGAACTCATTGCTCTCATCAATATCAGCATGTACATTTCTTGGTTTCAACCGTTCTGGAAATTTCCCGATCTCCGACATATTATAGTATTTTTCAATATGTTTTCTTGAACGAGCAATAGTAACTGCATCAAGCAATTTGAAGTAGTCAAAGTTTAACATTTCAAGTAGGGTGTCGGACTTGCGCTCCTCATCACCTAACTTGAGCCATTTATTGAATGAAAGCTGTGCTTTTCTTAATGTTTGTTCGATGCTTTCAATACCTGCAGATTCCAGTGCTTCATCATTACCTTCCGTAATAAAAGCAACTTGGTTTTTCAAATCATTCATTTTGTTATTTACTGGCGTCGCTGATAGCATTAAGACCTTTGTCTTAACACCTGCTTTAATGATTTGGTTCATCAATCTCGAATAACGAGTTTCCCTGTCATTTCTAGCCTGGTTATTCCTGAAATTATGTGACTCATCAATAACAACTAAGTCGTAGTTACTCCAGTTCACAGTAGACAAATTAATATCCCCTGACAAACCGCCTGTACGGTTCAAATCGGTATGATTTAACACATCGTAGTTGAAGCGATCAGTAGAGAGGACATTTCTCTTATCATTTTGAGTGTAAATCAGCCAGTTTTCTCTTAATTTTTTTGGGCACAAAACTAGTATTCTGTCATTTCTCAACTCGTAATACTTAATAACTGCAAGGGCTTCGAATGTCTTCCCCAAACCTACACTATCTGCAATGATACAACCGTTATGCTTTTCCAATTTATCAATAGCTCCGAGTACACCATCTTTTTGGAATTTATAAAGCTTATCCCATATCGTTGTGTCTTTAAAGCCTGTTTTTGATTTTACAATCGCATCTTCATCGAATTCTTCCAGGTAGTCACTGAAAATATTATATAGCGTGACATAGTAAAGAAATTCTGGAGAATGATTTTCATAAATTGCTGCGATTCTTCCCAAAACTTCCTCTTGTACCTCTTCAACAATAGCATCGTTCTTCCACACATCATTGAACCACTGGATATATTGTTTTGTTAATAGAGGTTCATCCATTAGTGAATTCATATGAAGACTAGGCGAGTATGTATAGCCTAATCCGCTGCTGGTAAAATCGGAGCTCCCTTGAATAGCCACTGATGAACCATCTTTGTTTTCAATATGGAACAGGCGATTCTGTGTTAATGGTGAGGTCAAAGACTTCATCTTTACTTTTGAACTTATCCAGTCAGCACATTCTTTAGCGATTTTCACCTGTGTAAGTTCATTCCGCATCTTAATTTCGAGTTCTGAACCAGATAACCTTTTCTCTCGACCTGACTTATCAATGTCTGTAGAACCTTTTGTATGTTTTTCTGAAGTAAAGGTAGGATCGATAAATAAAAACCGTACCTCTTCCACCTTCATCAATTCCTTCTTTAAAGCCTCGAACGCATATATCGTAAAGTAGGATGACATGATCGCTACCTTGGCATCTTTTTTAAAATATGGTTTCAATGCATCTCCTACAATGCCAGACCTTTTGTTATCTAACATTTTTCCCGACATTCCAGCCCCCCCCTATTCTCAGGTCTACTTTTACTCATTAAAATAATACAACATACTACTCTCTAAATAAGAACTTTTCACTCTTTCACATTGCTAGATGATTTTTCTCGCTTAGCTTCTATCATTCCTCAACAAAAAAAGGCGACTTTTTGATTAGTCACCTTTCTTTCGAATATACCTTACATAAAAAAATATTTCATCCTATATTTTTCCCTGTTTCGTTTGTACTTTGGATTCATATCAAACCCCAAACTTCACCGCAATATTCTTCACCTGCACATAATTCCTCAGTGCAATAAACCCTTTCTCTCTCCCGATCCCGCTCTTCTTATATCCGCCGAACGGCATCTGGATGCCGCCTCCGGCGCCGTAGTTGTTGATGAAGACCTGGCCGGCTTTGATGCGGGCGGCGAGGGTGTGGGCGACGTCGATGTCTTTCGTCCAGACGCCGGCGACGAGACCGTAGTCGGTGGAGTTGGCGAGGTCGATCGCTTCCTGCGGAGTCCGGAACGTAAAGACAGAGAGGACCGGGCCAAAGATTTCTTCCTGGGCCACGTCGCAGCTGTGGTCGAGTCCATCGATGATCGTCGGGGCGATGTAGTGGCCGCCGTCCGCACCGTCGACCTTCACTTCTTCCCCGCCGGCGATCAGTTTGCCTTGTTTCTTTGCTTCGTCGATCCGCCGCATGATGCCGTCGAACTGGCGCTTGTTGAGGATCGGGCCGATGTCTTTGTCGTCCATGCCGCGTCCGACTTCCAGTGCGTCAAAGCGTTCTTTCAACTTCCCGAGGAATTCCTCTTTATAGCGCTCTTCCACGAGGAGCCGGGATCCGGCGGAGCATGTCTGGCCGGCGTTCTGGATGATGGCCCGGACCACACCGTCGAGCGCCTTCTCTTCATCCGCATCCGCAAAGACGATGTTCGGGGACTTGCCGCCGAGTTCGAGTGTGACCGGCACGACGTTTTTCGCAGCGGCCTGCATGACGGCAATGCCGGTCGGGACGGAACCGGTGAAGGTGACGTGGTTGATGTTCGGATGGGCGGAAAGCGCCGCGCCCGCTCCGGAACCGAGCCCCGTCACATGGTTGAAGATCCCCGCCGGCAGTCCGCTGTTCGCGAACCATTCCGTCAGCGCATGGGCGGTCATCGGCGTGTCTTCCGCACTCTTCACGACGACCGAATTGCCGGTCGCAATGGCTGCTCCTACACTGCGTGCAATGATCTGGAGCGGGTAGTTCCACGGGACGATGTGCGCGGTAACGCCGGCCGGCTCGAGCACTGTTGCGTTCAGGAGGCCGTCCTCGATCGGAATCGTGTCGCCCATGGCCTTGTCGGCCGCTCCGCCGTAAAACTCGAAATAGCGTGCGGCCGCTTCTGCATCTGCCCGGGCCTGAGTGAGAGGCTTGCCGACATCCCGGCATTCAAGTTCCGCGAAGTGTTCGGCGTTCTCCCGGATGTGGCGGGCGAGCTCAATAAGCAGGTTCCCCCGCTCATGCGGTTTCCACGCCCGCCACTCTTCGCTTTCAAAGGCGGCCTCCGCCGCGCGCACCGCTTCATCCACATGGGCATCGGTTCCATTGATGATCTCGGCGATTTGCGTACCGTCGGACGGATCATGCACCGGAAGCCATTCGTCTCCCTCTCCTCCGACCCACCGGCCGCCGATCAGCATTTGAATCTTCTTCATTTCACTGTCCCCTTTCGTGTATGTATGAAAAACGCGCCCTCCCCTGAAGGCGCGCTTGCTTTTACAGTCCCCGTCCGCCGTCGATGTGCAGCGTCGTACCGGTCACCATCGAGGCATCGTCCGACAGCAAGTACAGCACGCCGCCCGCGATGTCGTCGGGCTGGATGAGCCGTCCGAGCGGAACGCTGCTTTCGAAGATTTCCCTGCGTGCCTCTTCGGAGTCGGCGCCTTCTGCGGTGAACTGGCTCAGCATGCCCGTGTCCGCCGGCCCCGGATGGATCGTGTTCACGCGGACGCCTGCTTCCGCGAGTTCGATGGCGAGCCCCCTTGTGAAGCTTTCGGCCGCTCCTTTGGACGCGATATACGCCTGCAGGCCGGGTCGCGGTCGCGTGACCGAGACGGAGCCGATCGTGATGATCGAGCCTTTTCCTGCCGGCTTCATGTAGCGTGCCGCTTCACGGGAGGTGATGAACAGGCTCGTCGCGTTGATGTTGATCAGCCGGTGCCATTGTTCCAGCGAGACATCGGTGATCGGGGCGGCGGCCTGTGCGATGCCTGCCGCGCCGACGAGTCCGTCGATCCGGCCTGTTTTTTCATTCATATCGCGGAACACGCCGGCGATCGCTTCTTCATCGAGAATATCCGCGGCGAACGCCGTGAACCGGTCGTGGTTCAGCCCTTCCATCGCTTCTTCTTTCAGGTCGATGCCGCCGACCGTTGCGCCTTCATCGATCAGCTTTTGGACGATGGCCTGTCCCATGCCGCCGCCTGCGCCTGTTACGATCACTGTTTTTCCTTCCATCCGCATGCCGCTCATCCTTCCGTCACCGCACTTTCCTGCTTATTGAATGCTTCGAGTATCGCGCCGCCCATCTCGATCGTCGTCGCTTCCCCGCCGATGTCGCGGGTCCTCACTTTCCCTTTCGCGAGCACTTCTTCGATCGCGCCAACGATCCGCTCGGCCGCCCGCTTTTCGCCGAGATGCTCGAGCATGAGCGCCGTGGACCAGATTTGTGCGACCGGGTTGGCGATGCCTTTGCCTGCGATGTCCGGTGCCGATCCGTGGACGGGCTCGAACATCGACGGGTAGTCTTTTTCCGGGTTGATGTTGCCGGACGGCGAGAGGCCGAGCCCGCCGACGAGGCCGGAGCCAAGGTCGGACAGGATGTCGCCGAACAGGTTTGACGCGAGCACGACGTCAAACGACTGCGGCCGCTGGACGAAGTAAGCGGCGAGCGCGTCGACGTAGTACTGCTCGAATTCCAGGTCGCCGAACTCTTCTGATACGACCCGCTGCACATGCTCGTCCCATAGTTTATTCGCATGGATCACGGCGTTCGACTTGGTCGCGCTCGTGATTTTCGTCCGTCCGTTCTCTTCTGCATACCGGCAGGCGGCCCTTGTGATGCGCTCGATGCCCGCGCGTGTCATGATCGTGTTCTGGACGGCCATTTCGCCTTCCTGCCCGGCGTACAGCCGGCCGCCGCTGTCGGAGTATTCGCCTTCTGCGTTTTCCCGGAAGATGACGAAGTCGATGCCGTCACCGTTTGCGAGCGGCGTCTGGATGCCCGGAAGCGATTTGACCGGCCGGAAGTTCACATATTGATGGAACCCTTTGCGGATCGGCATGATGAGTTCCCAGATCGTGATGTCGTCCGGCACGCGGGCATCTCCGATTGCGCCGAACAGAATCGCGTCAAACGAGCGCAGCTGTTCCAGTCCGTCTTCGGGCATCATGCGTCCGTGCTCCAGCCAGTACTCCGAGTTCCACGGGAATTCCTCGATTTGGAGCGAGAATCCTTCCGACTCTTCTGCCGCCCGCAAAACTTGCAGCGCCTCTCCCATCACTTCCGGCCCGATGCCATCACCTGCGATGACCGCGATTTTATAGTCAGCCATCCTTGCGCACCTCCCCGTTCAGGAAGCGGAGCGCCGCGTCGCGGTAGATCGCGGTCGTCTCGGCGAGTTCCTCGATGTCGACGTATTCGTCGATCTGGTGCGGGATGTCCCGGTCGCCGGCGCCGATCGTGACGATCGGGACGCCGTGGACGTGGAGGAATGTCCCGTCGGTTGCGCCCGGGACACCGTTGTAGATCGGTTCTTTGCCGGTGACCTGCTTGACGGCTTCCCAGATCGCCCGGACGACCGGCTCGTCTTTGTCCGTCGCGGTCGGCGGGCGGTCGTCGAGCAGGGTGAGTTCGCAGTTGAAGTCAGGGTCATCGGCCTTCAGCTTCTCGATGATCCGGTCGATCTTGCTGCGGAGCTCTCCGTGGTCCTGCGCGGGCACTGTCCGGATGTCGAGCGTCATCCGGCAGTGGTCCGGGATGACGTTGATCTGCGCGTCGCCTTTGACGGGCGCCTGCAGGATCGTCGGCGTGATCGACGGCCATTTCAAATACGGGTCTTCGCCGAGCCGCTCCTGTTCTTCCTTCTCGAGTTTTTCAAGTTCGACGATGAGCCGGGCCATCCGCCAGTTCGGGTTGATGCCGCTCCAGGAGATCGCGCCGTGGGCCATCTTGCCGTAGATGTCGACCTGGATGCGCATCGCGCCGCGCTGAGCGATGCACACGTTGTTTTCTTCCGGCTCGCAGATGATCGCGCCGTCGACGCCGTCCGCCCAGCCTTTCTTGATGAAGTCTTTGATGCCGATCATCATGCCTTCCTCGTCGCACGGGATGCAGAGGATGATCTTGCCGCGGAAGTCTTCCTTGTCCTGAAGCAGCGAATGGACCGCCGTGATCATGCAGGACAGGTTCCCTTTCGTGTCGTTCGTGCCGCGGCCGTACATGCGCCCGTCGATGATCTCCGCACCGAACGGATCATGCGTCCATGCTTCACGGTTGCCTTCCGTGACGACATCGGTATGTCCTTCAAACAGGAGCACGGGGCCCGGCTTGCCGGAATCCACGACGCCGATCACGTTCGGCCGGCCGGGCACGACTTCCTCGACATGCGTTTCAATTCCGTAGGAACGAAGCACATCAGCCACATAGTGGGCCACCTTTTCTTCATTCGCCCCCGGCACTTCTTCGCCGCGATAGACGCTGTCGATCCGGACGAGCTCCTGTGTGAGCCGAATCACCGCTTCGCGGTCCCGCTGGTACGATGGATGCTGGATATCTGTTTTCATGCAATTTCCCCTTTCCCGATGCGGTCATAGTCATACGCTTCCTGTTTCATGAGCAGGCTGAAGACGATAAACGCGACGAGCGACAAGACGACCGGCAGTGTGACTGTATGCACGCCGAACAGGTTGCCGTTCGCTTCGTTGTAGAAATGGATCGCGATGTAGCTGCCGATGCCGGCGATCATGGAGGCGATCGCGCCGTATTTATTGGCGTATTTCCAGTAGAGTCCGAGGACGATCGGCCAGATGAACGCCGCTTCCAGTCCGCCGAACGCGAACAGATTCAGGAAGATGAGCAGGTCAGGCGGGTCGAGCGCCAGGATGTAGACGATGACGCCGAGCACGGCCGTCACGCCGAAGCTCGCCCGCTTGATCGCCTTGATCGAAGCGTCCGGCTTGATGTAGTTCAGGTAGACGTCTTTCACGACGGTCGACGAAACCAAGATGAGCAGCGAGTCGACCGTCGACATGATGGCGGCCATCGGGGCGGCGAGCACGATGCCCGCAAGCCACGCCGGCAGCACTTCCATCGAGATGAGCGGGATGACTTTGTCGCCGACGTCGATGCCCGGCAGGATCGGACGGGCGAACACGCCGATCAAGTGCATGTTCAGCATGATCACGCCCGTGACGACCGTTCCGATGATGAGTGCGCGGTGCATCGAGCGGGAGTTTTTGTATGACATCGAGCGGACCGCAATCTGCGGCAGCCCGACGACCCCGACGCCGACAAGGATCCAGAACGACGATACGTATGCCTTCGACAGGCCGCCGTCCGAGCCGAACGGCGTGACGAGGTTCGGGTTTTCATTGATGAGATCGCCGATGATGTTCGATACGCCGCCGCCCGCGATGATGACGCCAATGAGCAGGACGAGCGTCCCGACGACCATGACGGCCCCCTGTACGGCGTCCGTCACGGCAACCGCCCGGAATCCGCCGATCGTCACATAGACGAGCACCGAGACGGCGAAGATGAACAGCGCCGTGTGATAGCTCATCCCGGTGAGCGATTCGACGAGGCGGGCTCCCCCGATCCACTGCGCCGCCATCGCGGAGAACAGGAAGATGATGATCGCCGCGGCCGACAGGATGACGACCGGCGCGCTTTTATACCGGGCCTTCAGGAAATCGACGAGTGTCAGCGCATCATAGCGCCGCGCCATGATCGCAAACTTCTTCCCGAGGATCATGAGGACGAAGTAGCCGGTCACGACCTGGCTCATCGCGAGCAGCACCCAGCCGAAGCCCATCGTGTAGGCCGTCCCCGGGCCGCCGAGGAAACTTGAAGCACTGCCGTACGTCGCGACCATCGTCATCGCGAGCACGAACCCGCCGAGCTCGCGGCCGCCGAGGAAGTAGTCTTTCAGGAATCCGCCCTCTTCGACCTTCGCCCCCTTGCGGCTTGACCAGATGCCGATGAAGAAAATGATGACGAGGAACACAAGCAGCGGAATAATGACTTCCCAGTTCATCGGATCTCCTCCTCTTCCTCAAACGGCACTTCGGTGAAGAAAAACTTCACGACGATGATGACCGCAACGGTGATCAGGAGGAACCCGAGCACACAGCTGATGAAAAACCAGTCCGGCAGGCCCATTATGTACTTGTACTCTTCCACGGGACGCGACCCCATCCCGTAGGCGAAGCCGAACCACCAGATGAAGTTCGCCAGCGCGAGTGCACAGCCGATGAGCGCCTCCCGGTTCGCGACCTTGAACCGCCAGTCTGTTTCTTTTTTATTTTCCATGATGTCCTCCCCCACTTTTTACACTTGATTGCTTGCTTGTTTACTAATTATACAGAAAACAAGCTCTCTCTGTTCTTCCTTCACGGCAAATGCCGGTTTAGCTTGTCGCTAAACCGGTTTTTGCCTTGCAGGGCGTCCCCAACCGGACTTCCTGGTCCCGTTTTGAAAGGTTCATGACGATACTGAAGATCGTTTCCATCTGTTCATGCGGCGCATGAGCCGGGTTTGAGTGCCGGCAGATGGAATCCGGGTAGTTGTGATGATCGGAAAGAATGGAGAAGAAGTCATCAATATCCCCGTCTTTTTTCATCTCGCCGATCAGCTTTCCGATCCGTTCAAGCCGGATCGGCGAGTCCGGCTTCACCGTGTCATTGATCCGGTCCTTCAAAACAGGATCACAAAGATGGTTCGTATGAACGACCATTCGATCTTCCATTTCGATTGCCGCCGTGCCGACCGGGGATACTTCCATCCCCGCCATCTGACCGTCTCCCGAGGCGATGAGAAAATGGGCAGGGGAGGCCATCCGGTTTTTCGTGACAACTTCAACTGCCCCGGAAAAACTTTCAGATTCGAGCACCGCACGAAGGCCAAGATGGATCGGAATGTCCGGACTCCACGAGCGGGAGAGCAAGGCGTTGAGACAGACGCCGACCCCCGCACTGTTGCTTCCGATCTTCCCGATGATGCCGCCTTCGGTCACCATTTGAATATCCGGCTTTCCCGTCTGGCGGATCTCAAGCCTTAACAACGAACTGCTCTGGCTCTCTTTCCAGTCCCAGTTCTGGCCCAGGAACGTGTTTCCGCCGACTTCCACCGCAAATGACGTGCATCCATCGGGAATGGCGGTCAGTGCAATTTCACTGCGGGCATTCAAGCTTAAGATATCCTCGTAGGTCACTCCGGCCCCGTCCGCAACTCCCCGCATCTCCTCGATATATTGAGGCCGGAAGCGTTCAATCGCGCTTTCGTGCAGGAGTGCCTTCTCGCACGCCTGCTTCCATGTCAGGCCCGCGTATCCTTTGAACAGGGACTCATAGGTGGAAAGACTATTGTGTATTTCTTCTTTTCCTTCCGAGCCGTGTGTACGGCCGATTTCATAGGGAGAGCCCGATGCAGTCAATCCTTTCAATTCTCGGACCCGGCTCACGGCTGCACCACTGCCTTTGCCCGCTCAAACACCGTTTCTCCGCCGATGACGGTGCGGTCAACTCGGATTTCCGGAATCTCTTCCACATCAGCATTGATGAGGGAGCGGTCGAGGATGGTAAGGTCTGCAAACTTCCCCGGTTCGATGGAGCCGGTCTCCGTCTCGCTGAATCCGCTGTACGCCGCGTTGATCGTACAGCAACGGATCGCTTCCAACAAGCCGATGCATTCCGCCCCGCCGACGACTTTTCCGGACGGGGATCTTCTTGTCATGGCACTGTGGATGCCGCGGAATGGATTGAAGTCAGTCACTGGGCAGTCGGCGGTCAGTGTAGCGGTGACACCGGCATCCCGGTAGCTGGCCAGCGGATACATCCCCTCCGCCCGCTTTCCATAGTTTTTCACATAGCCGTCCCCGTACTCATGAAAGAATGCCGGGTTCGGAGTCGGGACGGCCCCAAGCTGCTTCATCCGGTCGACCTGGTCTTTCCTGGCAAGGCCGGCGTGCTCGATCCGGTGGCGGGAATCTTCCCTCGGATGCAGGGCCAACGCCTTGTCGATCGTGTTGAGAAGCTGGTCGATGGCCGCATCGCCCTGGGCGTGGGCAGTCAGCTGCCATCCCTTCTCATGTGCGGGAATGAAGAGCTCGTCCAGTTCATCTTGGGAGAGATAATGGACACCATAATTTTCAGGGTCGCTCGTGTACGGCTCCGTTGTCCAGACCGTCGGGCCGCTGCTGGATCCGTCGAGGAAGACTTTGACGGGTCCATATTTGAAGCGTTCATTGCCATCGCCGGTCCGGATGTCACGGGAAAGATAATGCTTCACCACTTCGTCCGGTTTGTTCAGGGCACCCACCATTGCGTACACCCGCTGGGAGATGACGCCGCCCTCGGCATCTTCACGGAGCGCTTCGACGTTCTCGATGCCATAGCCGGTCGCGTCATGTATGGCGGTGATTCCATACTCAGCAAAATGTTCGGAAGCGACCCGGTGGGCTTCTCGAATCTCATCCCGGGTATGGGCCGCCAGCTGGTAGAGATCCATATGGGCGGTTTCGATAAGCCGCCCGTCCAGTTCCCCTTTCGGTGTTCTTCCGAGGGAACCGCCCTCTGGATCCGGGGAGTCATTGTCCAGACCGCCGATTTCAAGCGCCCTGCTGTTGACTGCCGAAATATGCCCGCAGGCGCGCACGACCATAACCGGGTGCTTGTCGGTCACGCGGTCCAACTCTTCCTTTGTCGGGAATCGTCGGTCTTCAATCGACGTCTCATTAAAGCCCCATGCCCGGACCCACTGCCCTTCCGGTACGCGGCCTGCCTGCTCTTTCAGGCGTTCGAGCAGATCGTCAATCGTCCGGACGGCGGGATCCTTGCACGATACCGAGAGAACATTGGCTCCGTACATCGTCGTATGGATATGGGACTCGATAATTCCGGGCATGAGCGTCCTGCCCGCCAGGTCTGTGACGGATGCCCCGTCCTTTCTCAGCTTTAGTATGTCGCTTGTCGAGCCGACGACAATAATTTTCCCGTCTTCCACAGCGACCGCTTCAGCGATATCATCGTTTCCGTTTGCCGTGATCACTTCTCCGTTTATGAATAACTGTCTCTCCATCTCAATCACTCCTTAATTTGGGCCATGTTTAAAACGGGTACCGGATTTGCCAGGTCTGGCTCTTCCTCATAAAGCTCATCAACCATATCCGGGAAGAAGTCCTCGACTGTTTTTCTCGACACCGGCTGTGTTAGCAGAGAAACAATGAAGAAAACGGGTAGATTAATGAACAAGCCCCAGATTCCTGCGTGGATGCCGAGCGGATGCGGATACCAGACCGAAAAGATCAGTGTCAGGACAAAACCAGCGGCCAGTCCCCAAAGAGCTCCATGTTTGGTTGCACGCGGCCAGAAGAACATACCGATGAGCGCCGGCATTGCCTGGCCGATGAAGCCGTAGCCGATTAAAAGGATGTAAACGAGGCTGGCCGGCTCAGCAATAGAGATTGGCGCGACGATGAACAACATGATCGGGAAGATCAACCAACGTGTCATCTTGCCGGCCCTCTCATCAGATAGTTTGAAAATCGGCTGGATAATATCCTTGCTGTAACTTAACGCGGTAGAGTGAATGCACGGCTCACTGGAGGACATAGCCGCAGCCAATGTCCCCGCACCAAGGAGACCGGCGATGACGATCGGCATGTTATCAATTGCCATCTGAATAGCGACAGTGTCCGAATTAGCGATGGTTGGGTACATGAAGATTCCTATAAACCCGACGACCAGCATGGGAATGCAAACAATGTAGAACGTTGGAAGCAGTGTAGCCGCAGTACGAATAGACTTCCTTGAATCTGCTCCCATCCACTGAATCCAGTGGGTCTGCCAAACAGACACCATGGAGATCAGGATGGAGGTGGTCCAGAAGGCGAAGCCCATGTCCCCCAGATTGCCAGGCAAGGTGAGGAATTGCGGAGCTTCGGCACGGACCCGCTCGAACACCGGGCCAAAGGAGAAGCCTCCTGTGAATTGGAAGATTGCCCATAGACCCACCGCCCAGGAGACCACCATCATCAAGCCTCCTTGGAAGGCGTTCGTAATTCCGATCGCTCTAAGGCCACTTCGGAAGAGGTAGATCGAGATGACTCCAAGTGACAGGAACACCCCGGCCCATACCGGTATCACGCCGTGGCTCATCACATTCAGGATGTAAGCCGCCCCTGTTGTTTGAATGACTGCGTAAGCAAGAATCCCAATAGAGGTAACCATCGAGGTGAGCGCGCCAAGGGCAGGACTCTCATATCGATGGGTAATCGCCGCTCCCTGGGTAACATGGTTGTGCTTTACTCCCAGCTCCCATACACGAGGACCCAGGTACCATGCGGTAATTGCCATGAAAGTCAGATAAACAACAACATATAATGCCGGTACTCCTTTTGAGTGCGCCCATCCAGGTGCACCCATGAACGTGTAGGCACTGACGCCGCCCGCCCCGACCAAGAGATACATGACAAGAGGGCCCAGGCTTCGCCCCGCAACGCCCCACTCCTCAACAGTATCCATCTTGCGCCCTTTCCCGGCGCCAAATCCAAGCCAAACGGCAACCACCATGTAAGCAATTGTAATCAAGAACGGAATCCAAGTTGCCATCAGTCATTCACCCCCATTTTATTCAAGAGAATAAGCAGTCCGGTCGTCAAAATAATGAGCAAGATAGACCAAGCCATTAATGTCGGCATGCCCAAAATAATCAAGTCATTGTTCAGCAACGGGATGATCGGCCATCCTCCTAGCAAGACAATCACAAAAAGCCCCAACAGACCGAACCAACCCTTTCCGCTTTTGGGCGTTTTAAATGTCGCTTTCATGAATATACCCCCCTCTTGTCCTGTGTTTTTACTGATAACGCTTACATCTGATCTGTGTTGATGCTCAATAAGTTGTCTATGAACATTTTATTGGATAGAAGATTCTGATTCTTCTACTCTTGTGTGTAATGATTTCTTTTATCCTTAGACACTGTGTCCAATCTGCCTTTAAAATCGGCTGAAGAGACGGGATGAGCGAATAATGTCAAAGTGTGCTATAATGGGAGTAGACAACCCGTCTGGAGGTTCGGCAACCGTGCCGCTCCCGCGTACGCCCAGGGATGAACACCCGGGCTTTTTTGTTTAACCAATAAGATTGAAGGGGTGGATGGGAGTGGCTTTTCCTGCAAAGCAGAAGGAACTGTCGCCATTTGTGGCGGCCCGGAAAGCGGGCGAGCTGGTTTCGTTCGTCCGCAATGACCATGAAGTATTCGGCACGATCGTCAAGATTCTCGAGAACTCGGTCATCGTCAAAATCTCCGACGAGGATGCGAAGAGGATCGGAGCCGCTTCAGATCTGACCGTTGTTTCCCACAAACACTACAACGTCCCGGATTGATATTGAAGAAACAGCGCACGTCGACCTGATTTCAGGCGGCGATGCGCTGTTTTTTCGTGTGGGGCGTCGGCGGTAATGAGAAGGAGCGGCATTGAAGGCCATGAGTGTGATCGGAGGGCCTGTGAGTGTCATCGCAGAGGCTGCGAGTGTGATCGGAGGGGGCCCGAGTGTTATCGCAGAGGCCCCGAGCGTCATCGGAAGCGGCCTGAACGGATTCACCCAAACTCATTGAAAAAAACTTTTTAGTAATGTTGACTAGTTTTTAATAAGCTCTGTTTATTGTATATTTAACTAAACGAAGGTTGAACGCTCACTATTATGCCAAGTAAGGAAGATGCTATGTTCACTGAAAACGTTGTTCTCAATTTCTGTTTCATGTCTGATCCCGATGCTTATTCTGAAGACATTGGGCGTCCGATCAGGAAGTTCACTGCAAAAGATCTGAATGCTGCCCTTGGAATCAAGGACACTTTTCATTTTGACGCAGGGGAACATAATTTTTTGAGCGGGCATGGCAACGCCCAATTTTCTTTTTGGACCGTCGCTTTCCAGTTGAGCCCGGATGAAGTAAGCCGGATTGAGTATAATACCGACGAAGCGATTGCCTGCCTGATGAATAAGCTGCAAGGTTTTCTCAATGAAAATGGCATCACGGCTGAGCAGATTAAGGAAGTGACCCGGACCTTTGACTGCCGGGCACTCGTGATGCTCAATCTGCCGAAGTGGATGGACGGCGGCATATTTGCCGTTCATCCTGATGATCTAGGATTCATGTCGGAGACGGGCCTCACCTTCGAACATTGGCCTTTTAGAAAAGAGCAGATTGAAACATTGAAGAGAAGCGGGATTGCTTAACGGCCGCTTTCCATTCATCTGCTTCCCAATTTAAAAGATCGCTCCTTTGTAGGCGGGGATGACCCGCACCACAAAGGAAGCGATCTTTTTTATTCATTGTCGGGTCACGCCACGAGTACCACATAGCCATACACGACGGCGGCCAGGACGATCGAACCGATGAGGCAGGCGACGAACGGCTTCATGCCCGCCCGGCGGAATGCGCTGAAGGAGACGCCGAGCCCGAGCCCGGCCATCGCCATTGCCATGAGCAGATAGGCGAGGTCGACGAGTTTGGCAGCGACCGCTTCCGGAACGATGCCCGTCGAGTAAAGCGCACTCACGGCGAGGAAGCCGAAGATGAACCACGGAATCGGGAGCGTCTTCCAGGTGAGCTTCGGCCCGCCTTCGCCACGTTCTTTCCGGGCCGCCCAGAAGCCGACCGCGGAAGCGACGAAGACGAGCAGGACGACCCGCGTGAGTTTCACGACGAGCGCATAGTCGAGCGACACGGCGCCCGCCGCGTCACCCGCCGCGACGACATGGGCGATTTCATGGAGCGTGCCGCCGGCAAACATGCCATACGCCTTGTCCCCGAGCCCGAGCACCGGATACAGGAGTGCATAGGCGAAGGTGAACAGCGTTCCCATGATGGCGATGATGGCCACACTGACGGCGGTCTCTTCCGGTTTTGATTTCTTCTGCGTGGAAACGGCGACAATGGCCGCGGCTCCGCAGATCCCTGTTCCGCAGGCGGTGAGGAAGCCGATTTCCGGATCGGATTTCATGACTTTTGCTGCCGCGTAGACGGCGGCGATCCCGACGACAACCGAAATGGCGGCAAGGCTGAATGCGGGCCACCCGGCGGCCGCGATGTCCGCGAGATTCAGGCGCATCCCGAGCAGGATGATCCCGGCGCGAAGCAGTTTTTTCGACGCGAACGCCGTGCCCGGTTCCCACTCGGCTTTGACCGGCAGGAATGTGTTCCATAGCATCCCGAGCAGGATGGCGAAAACGAGCGGGCCGATCAGCGATATATACGGCAGGCCGGCCGCGAGCTTGGCGATGACCGCCAGGATGAGCGTCAGGCCGATGCCCGTCCAAAATCCTTTGCTTTTCATGAATGAAGACCCCTTCCTGAACTTCTTATGGTTTTATTATAGAAGGGATTAATTCATCAGTAAAATGAGGTTTCGTGATAAAATCGATTATAAAAACTGATACAAAGGAGATTGCCGCCCATGCTGCTAGAACAGCTTCACACATACGCCGCGGTCGTCGAACTGAAAAACTTCACGAAAGCGGGCGAAGCGCTGAACCTCGCCCAGCCGACCGTCAGCCTGCACATCAAGCAGCTCGAGGAGGAATTCGGCACGGAGCTCATCATCCGGACCAAAAAACAATTCCGCATCACACCGGCCGGACGCCTCCTCTATGACCGGGCAAAGCAGCTCATCGCGCTCGCCGAGGAAACGAAGGAAGACATGATCCGCCAGAGCGGCGAGCTGACCGGCACGCTGTCGATCGCCGCGAGCAACACGATCGGCGAATACGTTCTCCCCCGCCTTCTCGCCCCACTGCTCCTGGCGCACCCGAAACTCGAACTCGATATCGCCATCGCCAACACGGAGGAAGTCGAGTCGATGGTCCATGAATTCCGCTGTGACGTCGGATGCGTCGAAGGCACCGTGCGGCAAGACAGCCTGATTGCCGTCCCGTTCATGGAAGACGAGCTGATCATCATCGCCGGCGCCGGCCACCCGCTCGCCGTCCGGCAGACCGTCACTGCGGAGGACCTCCAGAACGCCCGCTGGATCACCCGGGAAGAAGGATCGGGCACGCGTGAACACAGCGATCATTTATTACGATCAATCGGCCACGTGGCGCCGAAGCGGCTCATCATCCGGTCCAACGGCGGCGTCCTCCAGGCGGTGAAAGCCGGCCTCGGCATTGCCGCCATCTCGGTTCACGCCGCCCGAGACGGACTCGGTGCAGGTTATCTGGTCCGGCTCGACGCCGGACTGCCGCCCCAAAAGCGGACCTTCTCGCTGCTCCACGCTCCGCTCATGGCCGAACGCGCAGCGGTGGGGGCGTTTTTGGAGACGGTGACGGAAGGGGAATGAGGGGGGACGGCAGCCAACATAGCGTTTTGGTTGAGATACACATCGTTTCTGCTGAGATACGAAACGTTTCGCCATAGATACACAACGTTTCTGCTGAGATACAAAACGTTTCGCCGCAGATACACAACGTTTTGACCGAGGGGCATGCCATTCCTTCCTCCCCGCCATTCTGTTAGAATGGTACTATTCGGAATTCATTTACAACGAGGGGGCACCTGAAATGAAAGAAAAGCTGATCGAGCGCCTCGTGCGCTATGCGAAGATTGACACCCAGTCGAATGAGGAAAGCACGACAACGCCGTCGACTGCGGGACAGTGGGATCTGCTTCACGTGCTGGAGAAGGAAATGAAGGAAGTCGGCCTGACCGACATCACGCTTGATGAAAACGGCTATCTGTTCGGGACGCTGCCGGCCAACACGGACAAGGATGTGCCGGTGATCGGCTTCCTCGCGCACGTGGACACGGCGACCGACTACACGGGCAAGAACGTGAACCCGCAGCGGATCGACAAGTATGAAGGCGGCGACATCCGGCTGAATGACAACACGGTGATGGAAGAGTCTGTGTTCCCGCAGCTGAAGAACTATGTCGGCCATACGCTCATCACGACCGACGGCACGACGCTGCTTGGTGCCGACAACAAGGCGGGCATCGCGGAGATCATGACGGCGATGGAATATTTGATTGAGCACCCGGAGATCCAGCACGGCAAGCTGCGCGTCGCGTTTACGCCGGACGAGGAGATCGGCCGCGGACCGCACAAATTCGACGTGAATGCGTTCGGTGCGGAATTCGCCTACACGATGGATGGCGGCCCGCTCGGCGAGCTTCAGTATGAAAGCTTCAATGCGGCCGCCGCGAAGGTTACCTTCCACGGCACGAACATACACCCGGGTTCCGCGAAGGACAAGATGGTGAACGCGATCCTGATCGCGCATGAGTTCCAGGCGGCAATGCCGGAAGACGAGATTCCGCAGAAGACGGACGGCTATGAGGGCTTCATCCACCTCATGTACGTGGACGGCACGGTCGAGAAGACGACGCTGTCCTACATCATCCGCGACCATGACCGCGAGAAGTTCGAAGCGAAGAAGAAGCTGATGGAAGAAACAGCGGCGAAACTGAATGCCGAGCACGGCGAAGGTGCCGTCGAGCTTGACCTGAACGACCAGTACTACAACATGGCCGAGAAGATCGAGCCGGTCATGCACATCGTCGACATCGCGTCCGATGCGTTCGGCAAGCTCGATATCAGGCCGAATATCATCCCGGTCCGCGGCGGCACGGACGGCTCTCAGCTGTCGTTCATGGGCATGCCGACACCGAACATCTTCACGGGCGGCGACAACTACCACGGCAAGTATGAATTCATCTCCGCAGACGACATGGAAAAAGCGGCGAACGTCATCATTGAAATGGTGAAGCTGTACGAACAACGCGCGTAAAGGAGGGCTTTTCCCATGAAAGAGATCGCACTCGGCGTCCTCGCCTCGCTGTTCTTCGCCGTGACGTTCGTGCTGAACCGGTCGATGGAGCTCGACGGCGGCAGCTGGATGTGGAGTGCGTCGCTCCGATTTCTCTTCATGGTGCCGTTCCTGCTCATCATCGTCGCTGTACGGCGGGGGCTGAAAGGTTCGATATCGGAAATGAAGCGCATCCCCGGCCCGTTCCTCGTCTGGAGCTTCTTCGCGTTCGTGCTGTTCTATGCGCCCCTGACGTTTGCGGCGGCGTTCAGCCCGGGCTGGCTTGTCGCGGGCACATGGCAGCTGACGATTGTGGCGGGTGTCCTGCTCGCCCCGCTGTTTACGTTCGTTGTGAAGGAGGGGAGCCGTGAGCGGATGGTGCGCCATAAAATTCCGCTCGTTTCGCTCGGCATCTCGCTGATCATCCTGCTCGGTGTCGTGCTCATCCAGCTCCCGCACGCCGGAACGGTCGGCGGGAAGACGATTCTTCTCGGAATCTTGCCGATCGTCGTGGCGGCGTTCGCCTACCCCCTCGGCAACCGGAAGATGATGGAGGCGCTCGACGGACGGCTGGACACCTATCAGCGGGTGCTCGCCATGACGCTCGCCTCATTGCCGTTCTGGATCCTCTTGGCGGCGGTGGCGGTCTTGACGGTCGGCTGGCCGTCGTGGGGCCAGGTCGTCCAGTCGTTCATCGTCGCCGTCTCGTCGGGTGTCGTTGCGACGACCCTGTTCTTCATGGCGACCGACCTGGCGCGCCATGACCAGGGCCGGCTCGCCGCCGTCGAAGCGACCCAGTCACTCGAGATCGTCTTCGCCCTCGCCGGCGAAATGATCCTCCTCTCGCTCCCGCTCCCGGGACCGGTCGCGATCGGCGGCATCGCCGTCATCATCATCGGCATGTCGCTCCACAGCTTCCAGACGATGCTCGCGAAGCGGAAAGCGGCGGTGGAAGCATGATCAAAAGGTCCGTCCCGGATGTCGGGGACGGACCTTTTTGGTGAGCGGAATGATAAAGATAACGCTTTGCCCGGTAAAGATAACGCACTATCGGATAAAGATAACGCTTTGCCCGATAAAGATAACGCTCTATCGGATAAAGATAACGCTTAGCCCGATAAAGATAACGCTCCGTCGGATAAAGATAACGCTCCGCAGTCATCGACTCGTTTCGATCAAAAAAAAGCGATTCGCCGGAGCAAGTCCCGGCGGATCGCTGGTTATTTATCATTTCCTGTCCTCAATCTCATATTCCTTCCCGTCGTCTTTGAACCGCAGCTCGAGTTCGAATTTCGTGTAGTCGTCGGGCAGGCTGAAGGTCGAGAGCACTTGGCGGATCGCTTCGGCTTTGTCGGTGCCGGTCGTGATGTCCATCTGTTCAACGAGCGGGAACAGATCGTTGAAGGCGTCGAGTCCTTTCTTTTTGACGCCGTTCAAGGAGTCTTCGATCTCCGCCTTTACTGTGTTGTCGCTTTTCTTCTCAATTTCCGCTTCGTATTCTTTGCCGTCCGCGTATTCGACTTCGAGTTCGAATTCAGTGTAGTTGATCTCGTCCATCTTTTGCTGCATTTCTTCCTGGCCGGTCACGTCTGCTGCATCCGAGCTGACCGGTTCGTCTGGATCTTCGCTGCCGCCGACCGCTGCGTCTTCGGTCGGCGTCTCATCCGTTGCCGCTGTGCCATCGTCCGTCTGTGTTGCATCGGCTTCCACTTCAGGTTCTTTGTCCGTGCCGTCGTCTCCGCACGCCGCCAGCATGAGCGAGCCGGCGACCATGAGCGGGAATACCATCTTTCCCTTCATCAGAACGCCTCCTTCCAAATACTCCTATTCCTTCTGTTCCCGTTTCCCGCAGCCGGCACACATTGTATCAGCCGTGTATCGAAAAACCGTCCGTCCGGCAAGGCCGGAGGACGGCATCTTCACTTATAAACTGTACGGATTGATTCTTAAATAAAGAACATGTGTTCTCGTTTATGGTATAATAAGATGGCAGCCATGTGCGGGGCGGGCGGATCCTCCAAGGGGAGGTGATGCCTATGACAATCGCCGAAGCGGCAGGGTTGGCCATTTCATTGGCCGGCTCGATCGTCGGGTTTCTGACGCTTGTCGTGACGCTCATTGTCGTCATTTCCAAAAAAGAATGACCGTCCCCACCTCGGCCAAGGATGGGACGGCCAATCGCTGCTCAACCGCCTGACGTCCCGTCCGGGCACAGGCTGCCGGGCCGGATGTTCGCGCATCCGGTCCTTTTTCGTAGTCCATCTTTCTTATGCCATTATACCCTATCCTGCATGGCGGCTCAAGAAAACTCCGGTTTTGAGCCGGTCATTCAGTCTCCTTCATATGGTCCGAGGATTTTCACGGCTTCTTCGGCAAGCGACGTGTCGATCGCCGTGTCGAAGTCGATGTCGCCCGAAATGGCACCCGCGGCTTTGTAGTGCTCAAACTGTTTCCGGATGTCTTCGACGAACATCTTGCCGTCCGGATCGAGTCCGGTCACATTCACTTTTTCCCACAGGTCCCGGTCTTTCAGTGCCGTGTGCTTCACCATGATGTCGATCACTTCGTCTTTGCCTTCTCCCTTGAAGAACGCGTCGTTGTAGTCGTGCAGCCCTTTCAGGTAGGCGAGCATGAAGCGCAGTGAGATTTCCTTTTCCTGCGTCATGAACTGCGGCGAACCGAGCACCATGGCGATCTGGGATTCCGGCGCATAGTCGGTCGCATCGAGGAACCGCTCGTGCATGCCGTTCTCGACGCCCTGCGTGATGAGCGGCTCGATGTTCAGCGCGGCGTCGACCGATCCGCTGTCGATGGCGCCGAGCATGCTGCCGAAGTCCGCGATCAAGACGAACTCCACGTCGTCTTCGGTCAGGCCGGCATGTTCGAGCATCATGTCAAAGATGTAGCTGTCGATCGAGTTCCGGGACGAGACGGCGATTTTCTTGCCTTTCATGTCGGCGTAGTCCTTGATGTCGCTGTCTACGCCGGTGACGAATGTGAAGTACGACTTGCCCGGAACGTTGTGTCCTTTGTCCGCGATGATCCGGACGTCGATGCCCTGCGCGATCGCGTTGAAGAATGATGCGGTCGACACGCCGCCCGCAATATCCACTTCTCCTGCCGCGAGCGCCGGGAGCATTTCATCGCTGTTCGCGAACTGGGCGAACTTCACGTCGATGTTATAGTCATCGAAGTAGCCTTTTTCCTTTGCGATATAAAAACCGGCGCCGGATGCCGCCCCATCCTCTGCGATCATGACGGTGACGCGCTCCTCAAGCGGTGCCAGGTCCCCGGACGGTGCTTCTTCCGCCGGTTTTTCCGCCGGCTTGGCAGGTGCCGCCGGCTCTTTTTTTCCGCAGCCGCCGAGCACGAGGAGCATCGCGGCGAATAAAACAAATGCGAACTTCCAAATTCCTTTCCTCACAAAGATCCCCCTTTTATCTGAAGCTATTGCCTGGAGCGTTGGACTTCATCCTGAAGGTGCTTCAATACGCGGACAAATTGTTCGGCGACTTTCGGGTCCGCCCGGATGGCTTCCATCGTACGCGGCCTCGGCGTATCCACCCGGATCTCGTCGGCAATCCTGCCGGGCTGTGCGCTCATGAGCAGGATCCGGTCCGACATGAGGAGCGCCTCGTCGATGCTGTGCGTGATGAACAGCACCGTTTTCTTCGTCTCGGCCCAGATCTGCAGCAGCTCCTCCTGCAGGATGAATTTGTTCTGCTCGTCGAGCGCGGCGAACGGTTCATCCATGAGCAGTATTTCCGGGTCGTTTGCGAATGCGCGGGCGATCGAGACGCGCTGCTTCATGCCTCCGGACAGTTCTTTCGGAAACCGGTCGGCGAACGCCATAAGGCCGGTTTTATTGAGATAGTAATCGGTCCGCTCCTTGATGATCTTCTTCGGCAGCTTGCGCATCTGGAGGCCGAACGCCACATTGTCGCGGACCGTGAGCCACGGGATGACCCCGCGCTCCTGAAACACCATTGACTGGAGCGGCCGGTCTTCCTTGTCTGCTTTGATGGAGAACTCGCCGGCGCTCGGGTGCTCGAGATCGGCGAGGATGCGCAGCAGCGTCGTCTTGCCGCAGCCGCTCGGCCCGACAAGGCAGACGAACTCCCCGTCATGGATGTCGAGCGACACCCCGTCGAGCGCCGTGACGCTTTCCCCTTTTTTGTAGAACACCTTCGTCAGATTGCGGATGCGGATTTTCACTCCGTCGGTCATGCGGTCACCTCCACCTCAGGATTTTGCGCTGCAGGCCGCGGAGCAGCAGCGAGAACAGATAGCCGAAAAATGAAATCAAAATCAGTCCGACGTACATCTTTTTCAGAAGAAATGCTTTGTACGAAGTCCAGATCAGGAACCCGATCCCCGAAACGGACCCCATCATCTCGGCGGCCACGATCGTCAGAAGCGCGATCGCCTGCCCCATCTGGATCCCTTCAAGCATGACCGGAAGCGCCCCCGGGAAGGCGATCTTCAGGAAGTAGTCCTTTGAATCCGCGCCGTAGTTTTTCGCCACGTCCATATGGATCGGCTCGATGTTCAGCACGCCCGCTGCGGTGTTGATGACGACCGGGAAAAACACGCTGCCCGCGATCGTGACGACTTTGGACAGGTCGCCGATGCCGAACAGGATGATGATGATCGGCAGAAGCGCCAGTGTCGGAATCGGCATGAGCGCCATGACGATCGGCTGGACGAAATGCCGGATCGGCGAATACAGCCCCATGAGCAGCCCGATCACGATGCCCGGTATCACGCCAAGCAGGAACCCCATGAAAATCCGGTACAGCGACACACCGATATGATGGACAAGTTCCCCGCTTGAAAGCAGTTCCCAGAACGTCGCCACGATTTCGGTCGGCGGCGGAAAGAAACGCGGGTCGATCATCGCCGTCCGCGACAGAAACTCCCATAATAGCAGCATGAAGACCGGGGAGGAGACGGTGAGGAGCTGCTTCAGCCGTTCTTTCATCTGCCGCTTTTTCCACTCTTGTCGTTCCACTTCAACCGGATTGTTTGTCGATGCCATGCGCCTTCACCCCTTCTTGCTCAGGATATGAGCCCGCCCGGTGTTGCGTGTAGGCGCGTGGCTTGTGGGGTGGGGGTGAGTTGGGGTGTTGGTATGGCGAGTGAGCGCGTTGGGGCGCTGAGTGAGCGCGTTGGAGCCTCGAGTGAGCGCATATGCCGGCCGAGTGGATTCATGGGCATGGGTCGGCCGGTTTTCAACGCAAAAGACCCGCCTCCGGAGTGGAGGCGGGTCTTGGAGAGCATGGAAGTGAGTGAGCGCGTTGGGGCGCTGAGTGAGCGCGTAGGCTTCGTGAGTGAGCGCGTTGGAGCCTCGAGTGAGCGCATATGCCGGCCGAGTGGATTCATGGGCATGGGTCGCGCAAAAGACCCGCCTCCGGGGTGGAGGCGGGTCTGGCTGGATGGATTCATCCCTGGAACATGAGGTAAGATGCGACGAAGTAGCCGATAATGATGAGCGCCGACGGCGCGGCGTATGAGAAGCCGGATTTCGTCCGGCGGCGTGCGAGCGCGAAGAGGATGATCGCAGAGAGCGCCAGGACGACGAGTGCGGTGATGCGGTGGGACGGGTCGCCGGCGGACAGCACGGGGCCGCCGCGGTAAAACAGGTCGGCGAGGAAGATGATGAGCATGTTGAACATGTTCGAGCCGAGGATCCCGCCGAGTGCGAGGTTGACGTTGCGGATCTTGAGCGCGATGTAGACCGAGACGGCTTCCGGGAGCGAGGTCGTGGCCGCGATGAGGAAGCTGCCGACGAAGCTTGATCCGAGGCCGGTGATGACGGCGATTTTGTCGCCCATCACGGACAGGACGGTGCCGGCGGCCATGATGAGGAGCGCGGCGAGCGAGAAGCCGATGACCGCGCGGCGGACGGTGATTCCTTCGTTTGCGCCCGTTGTTTCTGCGGCCAGCTCGGCTGCCGGGACAGCCGGCTCATCGGGCACCCGCCGCGAAGCGCGGCCGACAATCACCATGCCGATTGCATAAATCAGGACGAGCACGATGGAGTCGAGACCGACGCCGAGCACCGACCATTCCGGATGAAACACGAGTGATACATAGGTGACCGCCATCAGGACGAATCCCGTGCCGGCCGTGTACAGGTGATTGCGGCCGGCTTTTTCAAGCAGATGCTGCCTCCGGTAAAGCAAGTCGAAGCAGGCGAAGATGAACAGGTTGAACATATTCGAGCCGACGACGTTTCCGATGGCGATGTCGGGGTTGCCGATGAGGACGGCGGAAACACTTGTCGTCACTTCAGGCAGCGACGTCGCGCCCGCGAGCAGGAGCGTCCCGACGAGCAGTCCGCCCATCGCCGTCTTCGTGCTGAGCACGTCGGCGTAATTCGACAGTTTGATTGCGGCGAATACCGTCACCGCGGCAGCAAGAACAAACCAGACAAATGGCATCACGATTCTTTCCTTTCCGGGCGCTCTCCGATGAGTGCCTCCAGATTCCGTTCAAAGCGCTCGTTCGCTTCTGCCTTGCGCTTTTTGGGCCCTTTCATTCGGCCGCCCGCTTCCCGGACTTTCCGCGAGATGTAGCGGCTGCCGAGCAGGGAATCGATGTTTTCCTCCGTGTACAGGCGGCCGTTCTGGTCGATCGGCCTGCCGCCTTTCGCGAGCACCATCGCGGCAAGCCCGTAGTCCTGGGTGACGACGATGTCGCCCTTGTCCACCCGGTTCACCAGTGAAAAGTCCACCGAATCAGCCCCTTTTGACACGATGACCGTTTCCGCCCCTTCGCGGAACATCTCATGCGCCGTGTCACAAAGCAGGAGAACGGGAACATCGTGACGGCGGGCCGCACGGATCGTCTCCGCCACGACCGGACAGCCGTCTGCGTCCACAAGGATTTTCATGTGCGCCGCCCCTTTCCGCCGGCGAGGCCGAGAATTCGTCCGATCACCGGATTGATTTCTTCCGTGCCGGACACGGTAAATAGATGATCGGCTTCCCCGGCAGCCGGCATGACGTCGGGGAATTGCTTTTGCTGCCGTTCCAGCAGGTCATCATAAGTCAGGCTGACGCGGAAGACGTCCGTGCTTTTTTGGCTTTTTCTGATGCGGAGCCGGAGCATGTCTTCGGACAGGTTGAAGCAGACGAGGACTGTCTCAAATCCGTATTCCTTGTACCGGTCGAGCCACTCGCGGCGGTCTTTTTCGCCGAGGTTGGAGTTGGACAGGATCAGGTGGCAGTTTGTGTGCTCCGCCGCATATTCGGCAAGGGTCCGGGTCAGGTCATGCTTGATCCGGTTGGGTCCTTTTTCCGGAAGGAGCTGCGGATAGTGGTCGTTCAAGAATTTCGCCTGGCGGTCCTGGTCGATCACGACGGTGTTGGGAAGTTCCTTCGCGAGCAGTTTGGCAAAGGTGGTTTTTCCGCTGTGGGTTTTTCCGACAGTCATCATGGCCAATCGGGTCAAGAGCCGCTCCCCCTTTCATCCGGATGTTTCTTTTAAACATAGCACAGCCCTGCCTGCAACGCATGGGAAGAGTGCGCTATAATCGGATCATGATGAACTTGACGCCTGATCTGAAAAGACAATTGAACAGTTATAGTATTTATCCCGGCGAGCCGGCGCATCCATTGTTTACCCTCCAATCGCTGAAGGCAGACCCCGGCGCTGCGCTTGATCTCGTGCAGGCGGTGAGCCGCACGGACAACCGGACGATTGCGGCATCATTTTTCACGCGGCGGCTCGGTATGTTCACGGCGATGCAGCTGTACTTGCTCACCGTCTATGAAGAAGTGTGGGAAGGGCCGGATGACGCGCTCCGGTTCGGGGCCGTCGAAGAATTCGGCAACCTGACCGTGAGCCAATTTCTCGCCGGCGGCAGGTTCCGCCCGGTAGATGCGGATGAACGTCCGGAAACCGTCCGCCGGTTGCTGCTGGTGTATGTGAAAGAAGTGTCGGATGCCTTGCGCACGGTTTCCTCTGCTTCGTCGCTCACCCACTGGGAGAATATGTTCGGCTTTCTCCTTTATCATTTCCACGTGCTGTTGTCTGATCCCTATACGGAGCCGGATGCGCGGGCGGTTCTGGATCTGCTGAAGGACGACCGGACTTGGGATGGGCTCGCCAAGGAATCGCTGTTCGCCCGGTATTTACGGGGGTGTGCCCCGTCGCAGCTTCTGAACACGACCGTCCGCACGACTTGCTGTCATTCGAAGGACGTGCCGGGGCTTATGCAGTGCGGGTATTGCCCGTTGAAGAAGTGAAAGTCGGCGAGTGGGACGCTTTGCCTCGCGAGTGAGACGCTATCTTCTCCGAGTGAGTCGCTTTTGCCCGCGAGTGAGACGCTGTCCGCTCCGAGTGGGACGCTTTCCTCCAGCACGCTTGAATGATGGCCCATTTAAACAGGCACACTCCTGGTCGCGGAGTGTGCCTGTTTTCTTTGATGATTAATTTTCAACGGGGCCGTTCCAGTCGCCCATGCCGGGTGCGACGCGGATGGTGTTGGTGCGGCCCTGCGATTCGAGGGCTTCGATGGCCCGGCCGGCGCGGCCGCCGGAGCGGCACATGATGTAGACGTCGCCTTGTGCCGGAATTTCATCGGCCCGGTCGCCGACTTGGGCGAGCGGGATGTTGACGGCACCGGGTGCGTGGCCGGCGGCGAACTCGTCCGGTTCACGGACATCGATCAGCGTGACCCGGCCGTTGCCGGCGAGTTCCAGGTATTCTTCGTTTGTGATGGTTTTCATAGAAAATCTCTCCTTTTCGGGTTCAAATCAAAACAGCTGCAGAAGCAGATTCCGCCAAATATTGACCGCCGTCCCGATGATCAGGATGGCCAGAATCCACTTCAAAACTTTCGTGTTCATCTTCTGTCCGGCCTTGGCGCCGAGCGGGGCGGCCAGGAGTCCGGCGACTACGAGGATGACCGCCGGCCAGAGCAGCACCTGGCCCGTCATCACCTTGCCGGCGGTCGAGCCGATCGACGAGATGAACGTAACGGCGAGCGACGTGGCGATCGTCGTCCGGGCGGGGATCTTCAGCAGGCTCAGCATCACCGGGACGAGCAGGAATGATCCCCCCGCCCCGACGATGCCCGCTCCGAGGCCGACGACAAACGCGAGTCCGGCGGCGAGCGGGACGGAAAACTGCACATCGTCTCCCCCGCCATCCGGATCTTCTTCCTTCCCGGGCACGAGCATGAGGACCGCCGCCAGCACGGCGAGGATGCCGTAGACGACGTTGACGGTCAGTTCCTCCAGTCCGGAGGAGCCGAAACCGCCGATGAAGCTGCCCGCCAGCACGGCGATGCCCATCGTCAGGATGAGTTTCTTGTTCAAAAAGCCGCTGCTGCGGTAGGCCCAGACGCCGCCGATCGTGGCGGCGATCACCTGGACGGCGCTGATGCCGGACACCTGGTGGGCGGTGAACGCTGCGAATCCGAGTGCCGGCGGGATGTAGAGCAGGAGCGGGTAGTTGACGATGGCGCCGCCGATGCCGACCATCCCGGAGATGAAGGAGCCGGCGAATGCGATGGCAAACAGCGTCAGGATGAAGGGCAAGGCCAGGTCAGGCGCAGCGCTCAACCGTTCCAGGCTCCCATCCCGCCGCGGACGTTCGTGACTTTCTCAAATCCCTGTTTTTTCAGGATGCGGGCGGCCTGTGCGCTGCGCATGCCGCTCTGGCAGATGACGACGGTTTCCTTGGCCTTGTCGAGTCCGGCCGCTTTTGACGGCAGCGCATTAAGCGGGATGTTCTTGAATTCTTTGATGTGCCGGCCTTTGTATTCTGCCGGTGTTCGGACGTCGATGAATTGTTTTGTGCGGTCGCCGAGCATTCCCTTCAGGCTGTCGGCGCCGATCGTCCTGACGCCTTTGGCCGGCTTGAGCCGCCAGACGAGGAACAGGACAATTGCAAGGATGATGATCCATTTCATTGTAAAACACGCTTCTTTCCGGTCGGATTCACTGCAGGAATCAGTTCGACTTGACGAGCAGGTCGATTGCTTCCTGGACGTGTTCGTTTGTGTCTTCTCCTGATTCGATGCTTTCGCGGATACACGTTTCGAGGTTGGTGCTGACGACGACGCCGACGGTCCGGTCGAGGGCGCTCTTGATCGCCCGGAGTTGCATGACGACTTCCCGGCAGTCCCGGCCTTCCTCCATCATCTGCAGGACGCCTTTCACCTGTCCCTCAATGCGGCGCAGACGGTTTTTCACTTTTTGGTCGTACTCCATCGTTCGGCTCCTTCCCGGGCCGGCAGGGAGTTTTTCGTCTTTCGGCCCGTTTTTAATCAACTATAGCATGGCCGCTGCTCTTCCAGGCACCGAATCCTCCCGCGAGGTGCTGCACGTCCCGGAATCCCCGGGCTTTCAGGATGCTCGATGCGATCGCCGAGCGGGCGCCGCTCTGGCAATGGACGAGAAGTTTGCGGTCGTGCGGGAGTTGTTCGGTCCTCAGATGGCCGAGGAAATGATGTTGTGCACCCGGCATGCGGCCGGCCTTCCATTCCGAGTCGTTGCGGACATCGATCACGAGGGCGTCATGCTGTTTTTTTGCTTCTTCGAATTGGTCGGGCGACAAGGTGCCGTACGAATCCGTTCCGGCCGCTTCAAGCGCCGTTTCCGGGCGGACGAACGCCTTGATTTGATCCAGATGGATCGACTCGAGTGCTTCGCGGATCGCGCCGTCCGTTCCTTCTTCCGCGACGACGAGAATCGGCTCATCATAACCGATGAGCCAGCCGGCCCAGTTCGTGAACGACTTGTTGAACGGGATGTTGATCGCCCCTTTGACAAGGGCCTTCCCTGCCTCGGCTGCCGGGCGGGTGTCGAGGACCAACCCGTTTCCTTGATCGCGGAGTTCATTGAACCGCCCGGCGCCGACAACGGGAATCGGCTGGCGGCCGAGCAGGTCCGGGCCTTCCTTGTTCACTTTTTTCATCATGGCAAAGTAAGCAGGGGCTTCTGGCTGGCCTTCGAGGATCCGGCCGATGAAGGCATCACGGTCTTCTTCCTTCATCGCCCAGTTGTTCTGCTTTTCATAGCCAACCGTTGAAACCGGCACGGCGCCGAGCGATTTCCCGCATGCGGATCCGGCCCCGTGTCCCGGCCAGACGATCAGGTGGTCCGGCAGCCCTTTGAACCGTTGCACGGAATCAAACAGCTGCTTTGCGCCTTCATCCGCCGTGCCGGCCATTCCTGCCGCCTTTTCAAGCAGATCCGGCCGCCCGATGTCGCCGACGAAGACAAAGTCGCCGGTGAAGATGCCGAGCGGACCGGCCGCGCCGCCGCCCCGGTCGGTCAGGATATAGGAAAGGCTTTCCGGCGTATGGCCCGGCGTGTGCATCACTTGAAAATCAACGTTGCCGACGGAAAAATGGTCTCCGTCCTTCAGCAGCACGGCGTCCACGGAATCGGCATAGTTGTATTGCCAGCCTTCGCCGCCTTCACCCGACAGATAAAGCCGGGCGCCGAGGTCTTCCGCCAGCTGGCGTGCGCCGGATGTGAAATCTGCGTGGATATGCGTCTCGGCCGCGGCCGTGATGCGCAATCCTTCTTTTTCCGCACGGGCGACGATCTCTTCCGAGTGCCGCGGCGGGTCGATGATGAGGGCTTCCCCGGTGCGCTGGCAGCCGATGAGGTACGCATACTGGGCCAGCCGTTCATCGAAAAATGTTTGTAAGAACATCAGTCTTCCTCCCCGGTGTTACTTGTTTTATACCCCTTAGGGTAAATCTAATATACCCCCCGGCGTATGAAAAGGTCAACCGGTCTGCTCGAAATCTTTTTTGCAAGGTCATTGGAAACAGCCTGCATCCGCATTCAGGGACACAGGCTTTCCGGTTATTCTTTGTCTTGTCCGTCCACGTACTTGCCGTGGTCGGGGACGGCGAGCTCCTTGAAATGTTCGGCAAGTCGTCCGAGATGATTCTGCAAATATTCCCCGCTCACCGGGACGCCGTGGCCGGTGAGTGCAATCCGGGGCTGCAGCATGGCGAGCGCCTTCACCGACGACTCGGCCGATTCCCAGTCCGGGGTCAGGTAAACCGGCGGCCCGCTCAGTTCAAGTTCCTGGGTCATCACTTTGTACATGGCGTCCTGTTTGACCGTGACGAACGCATCTCCCGCAATCAGGGCGCCGTCCGACTCGCGGAACAGCGACACATGACCTTCCGAATGCCCCGGCGTGTGGATCCACTGCCAGCCCGGCATGTGGGGAACGGTGCCGTCTTCCGGAAGTTCGTATGCCCTGCTTCCGATGTCGATGGCTTCTGTCGGGAACAGCTTGGACATCTTGGCGATCATGCCGCCTTCCACCGTCATGTCCGGATCCGGATAATCCCGCATTCCCGTGATGTACGGAATTTCCAGCGGGTGCGCATAAACGGGGACATCCCACTTTTCGAGCACGTCAATCAATCCTCCGATGTGGTCGAAGTGGGCATGCGTAAGGATGATGGCCTTCGGCGGATTGTCTTCTCCGAACCGCTTGACCGCCTCCCCGATGATCTTCTCGCCTGATTTTGGCATGCCGGCATCGATGAGCACCCATTCGTTCCCGGGCCCAGGCCGGCCGTAAAAGATGACGTTGACAATCTGGATCGTGAAGCTGTACAGGTCCTCGCCCATCGGAATGCCGTCGCCGCTGTTGACGGACGTGATCGGCTGCATCCGCTCCGTGGATGCGCTTCTTTCCATCGGCTCTTGATGATCCATCGATCGATCTCCTCCCGTTTTGTCCGTTCTTCTATCCCTTTCCCGCTTTTCAGGAAATCACACTAGCCCCTCGCCCGGTAGGCCCGGATCGACAGCTTCGCCGACACGTAGAATGACACGGCCGCCGCCCCGTAAAGCGTGCCCATGAACAAACCGGCCAGAAGGTTATTCGGGTGGCTGACGAAAACGGAAATCAGAAGCCCGATTGCGACGGCAACGGTCGGAACGACTGCCGGGGGGATGCGAAATGAGTGCTTCAGGATCTGCGTGCCGATGAGCACAAGCGGGACGGCGAGAAATACGTCCCATATATTGGTGGTGATATGGGGAAATTCGGCCACGGAACCCCTCCTTCTTTTTCAGCCCGAAAGCCTTCGGGAAGATAGTATGGACAAAACCCGCTTTGAATAGGCGCAAAAACCGGCGGGAGCTTCCGCCTCCGCCGGTTTTCGGGTGTTCATTCCATTTCTGTTCCCGATTCTTCCATCTCATCCAACACGTCAGGGAAGATCATTTCATCGAACGGCTCGCCCGTCGCCTCGTCAATCAGGCTGACCTTCACCCCGAGATCATCCGGTTTCACGCCGTCGAACAGCTGGACATACATGCCGGCAAAGCCGACGCCGAGCAGCGCGAATCCGTCAAAAGAGTTTTCGAACTGCTCCCGGTCGACGGTGACCTCAAACTTTGTATATCTCTTATCGTGGGTGATGTCCCGGATCGACGGATAGTCGCCGCCTTTCATCTCGTTCGTCAGCCCTTCCACGCTTTCCAGCAGCTCGGCCATCATCTCCTTGTGCTGGTCCTTCGACATTTTAAACGTCACGGAGCCGTCGGCGTTTTTCACCGCGTCGGCTTTCCCTTCCGCCTTCGCCTGCTCCACCGCCTCGTCGATGTCTTCCCCTTCAAAGAACGAAGGCGGCACCGTCACTTCCACGTTGAACAGTCCTTTGTCGACTTCCACCGCTCCGCCTTCCGCCTGTTCTTCCCCGGCCGGCGCTTCCCCATTTTCGGGAGCATCCGGATTTGCCTCATCTGCCGCATTTTCCGCTTTTCCGTTGGCGCCGCATCCCGCAAGCAGGATGATCAGCACAAGCACGATCCATTTTTTCATGGTGAATTCCCTTCTCTCTGTTGTATTGATCTGATCTTACCAGACCCCGCCCCCAGGACCTTCCCCTGAATCGGGAAAGGTTGGCCAAAACAAAGAAGCCCTCCGCATGGAAGGGCTCTTGGGAACCTTTGATCACCGAAGTGCCGCCGGAAGCAGCCGGGCGGTTTCGAGGCGTTTCCGGACAAGCACGCCAAAGACGGCGGCGAATATCGCTTTCACCATATCCGGAATGATAAACGGGATCATGCCGCCGGCGAATGCGCCGGTCCAGGAAAGGCCTGCCATGTACTTGAGCCAGACCGAGCCCGCCAGCAGGACGAACAACGCCCCCACTACTGTTGCCGCGATTCCCGCCGCCGTCCGTCCGCCGCCCTTCTCGAAAATAAAGCCGATCAGGAAAGCCGCCGGAATATAGCTGAGGATGAAGCCGCCGGTCGGGCCGAAGATGATGCCGAGCCCCGCTTTCATGCCGGCGAACACCGGGATGCCGATCGCGCCGAGCAGAACATACAGCGTCGCCGCCAGCGTTCCGTACCGCTTGCCGAGGATGACGGCCATGAGCGGCAGGACGAGCGTCTGTGCGGTGAACGGCACAGGCGGCACCGGGATGATGATCTGCGCCCCCACGCCCATCAATGCGGCAAACAGGGCCGCCAGTATCATCATTTTGAGTCGTTCGTTTCCCATCGTTGTTTTCCCCTTTTGGTTAACCTGTTTTTTATTTCAGTTGACCCTTCTATGATATATACTGAATGAAAGCCCGTCAACCGGGCATTTTGAAGGGAGAGGAAGCGGATGCGGATTCACGGCTTGGAAGTGGAAGGGCCGGTTCTGGACGGCGAGACGCGCTGCCGGCATTACCACGGGGAGCGGGACCGGATCGCCATCCGGTTTTATTGCTGCGGCAGGTGGTTTCCTTGTCATTCCTGCCATGCGGAAGCGGGATGCGGCGGCCATGCGGTCTGGCCGGCGGACCGGTTCGGGGAGGAGGCAGTCCTGTGCGGCGGATGCGGGCACCTGCTGACGATCCGCGAATACTTGGAGGGAGATCCGGCATGCCCGTCCTGCGGCGCCGCGTTCAATCCGGGGTGCCAGCTGCACAGGGGTCTTTACTTCGAATAAAACCGCACACGAAAACCGCGGCCCGGAGACCGCGGTTTTTCAGTTTCTATTCGCTTGCCACGTCGCTTGTCGCCGCCTGGCGGATGACCCGCCGGCGTTCATACAGGTTGCCGATGATGACTTTGCCGACCGCATAGGCCGGGACGCCGAGCAGGATGCCGACGAAGCCGGCGATGTTGCCTGCGGCGAGGATTACCGTGATGACGGTGAGCGGGTGGATGTCGAGTGACTTGCCCATGACGTTCGGCGTGATGAGGTTGCTTTCGACCTGCTGGGCAACCACCATGACGATCGCCACGCCGATGAGCAGCTTCGGATCCTGGATAAGCGCAATCAGCAGCGCCGGCACGACCGACACCCACGGGCCGATGAACGGCACGAGGTTCATGAACAAGCCAAAGATCGCGAGGATGAGCGAATACTGGAGGCCGATGATCAAGTATCCGATGAGCAGCATGATGCCGACGCAAAGGCTGACGAGCATCTGTCCCTGAATGTATGTCTTGAGCGTGCGGTTGACGTCCTGAAGCGTGCGGACGACGAATGTTTTCGTGTCACCCGAAAAGAATTTCGACACGAACGGGATGAACCGTTCATGGTCCTTCAGCATGTAGACGAGGAAGAACGGCGCAAGCACGAGCATGAAGATCGTCTGGAAGAACCCGGTCAGGAATGAAACGAGACCGCCGCCGAGGCCGAGTGCGATTTCGTTCACCCGCTCCCGTGCGGTCTGAATGCCATTTTCGACGAAGTCCGGCCACTCCTCCCGGCGGTCCAGCACATAGTTCACCGATTCCTCGACCTGATCCGCGATTTCGGGCAGGTTGTCGGCGAACGCATTCGCCTGCTTGTTGATCATCGGGCCGATCATCGCATACAGCGCCCACAGGACGGCGACAATCAGGAGCAGGCAGCTGAGGATGCTGGCCCATCTGGGGAATTTATACTTTTCCAGCAGCCGCTGCACCGGCTCGGTCAGATAATACAGCACTCCGCCGACGAGCAACGGGAGGAATATCGTCTTCAGGATGATCAGGATCGGCGAAAAGATCCCTTTGATGTCGATGAAGAAATGAATGATGAGCAGGGCGAGCAAAATGCCGACACCCGCCTGGAACCACAGTTTCTTAGTCATGGGAACCCCTTTCGTAGACGAACGATATGCCTTAAGTATACATCGTTCATACGATTGCCGGCACCCATGGTTTCAAAGAAATGAAGCGGATTTTCAAGCGAGGAGGATCCGGTTGCCGGACGGATCGGAAACGGTCATCCGGTCTCCTGCGCCGGACGGTTCCCAGCCGAGTGAGCGGAGGCGCCCCGCGGCGGCCGACCGGGTTGTGTCATTAGGGAACACGACCGTGAATGCCGCAAGACCGGCACTGTCCGGCCCTTGCGGAAGCACCCCTTTCCCGTTCCACGTGTTCAGGCCGATATGATGATGGTAGCCGGAGTCGGACATGAACAGCGCCTGCGGATAGTGGCTCACGACTTTGAACCCGAGCCCGTCTCCGTAGAATCGGCGGGCCTCCTCCAGGTCCGACACATGCAAGTGGATATGGCCCATGACGGTATCCGGCGGCATGCCCTCCCATTTCGCATCCGCGGCGGCAAGGACAGCCGGCAGATCCAGAGGCTCGGTCGCCATGCGCACTTCGGCACCGTCCCATTTCCATTGATCCGGCGGAAGGTCACGGTAGATTTCGATGCCGTTGCCTTCCGGGTCTTCCAGATAAACCGCCTCGCTCACGAGATGGTCGGCAGCTCCGATCGGGATGCCGTGCCGGCTGAGATGGCGGACGGCCGTCCCCAGATCCGCACGCGAAGGCAGCAACAGGGCGAAGTGGTAAAGGCCGGTCCTGCGCGGGTGTTTCGGATGCACCGTTTCGCTTGTACGGAGCACGAGAAGCGGCGTCTTTCCGCCGGCGGCAAGCTCGACGCGGCCATCTTTTTTGTCCAAAATCTCCAGGCCGATGATCTCCCTGTAAAATGTGGTCATTGCGGTCAAATCCAACACGTTCAACTCGACGGATCTGACAAACGTTGCCGGTGCACGGTGAAAGACAGTCAAATTCATTCTCCTTCCGAGGTTACATTTTGTAACCAAGATACTGGTTGGATCCAGTTACGTCAAGTAACTAATTTGTTTTCCGGAGGAGACGGCTGTGATAAACTGGGCACAAGGAGTGATTCGCATGGAACAGACAGAACTGTGCCCGCGGTTTGAGCAGGCCGTCTCGCTGCTGAGCCGGCGCTGGAACGCGCTGATCATTTTCTCCCTACTCGAAGGCCCCCGGCGTTTCTGTGCCGTCACAGAACAAATCGGGATCAGCAATCGTCTTTTGTCCGAGCGGCTGAAAGAACTGGAACAACACGGCATTGTCAGCCGCACCGTTTTCCCGGACACTCCGTCGCGCATTGAATACAGCCTGACGGACAAGGGAATGGCGCTTCTGCCGGTGCTTCAGGAAATCCAGACATGGGCCACCCGGTGGATTGAACCGGGGCAGGGAATACCGGAATAATTGCTGTACAGCGTCGTTATGCAATATATTGCATATCATTGAACTGAATTTTCAAGTATAATCAATTCATCAGACCCGGTTTTTTCCGGGACAGGGGTGAGTAGAGATATGCCGATTCCAACAGACCATTCAAGGCCGGTTCGGCTGACCGCCAAAGAAGCCGCCTTCAACCAGCTGCAGCACTGGATCATCGACGGGACACTGCGTCCGGGTGAAAAGCTGAATGATCTTGAGATTGCCCAGGCACTGGGGGTGAGCCGGACGCCCGTCCGGGAATCCCTGCAGCTTCTGGAGACACAGGGATTCGTGAAAATGTATCCCGGGAAAGCGACTCAGGTGACAGAGGTGGATCCCGAAGCGATCAATGACCTGCTGCCCCCGCTTGCGGCGCTTCAGGCATTGTCCGCCGAAATCGCGGCGCCCAAGCTGGACGGGGAAACTGCCCGGCGGCTGAGCGAGGCCAATGAAGAATTCGCAAGAGCCGTCCGCTCCGGGGACGATGAGGCGGCACTGCGGATCGATGAGCAGTTCCACCAGATCATCGTGGATCTTGCGGATAATCCGTATATCCATACAGTGGTGGATAATCTGCAGGCCCATGTGCGGCGGCAGTTCTTCCATGATGCCATCGTGCTCAGGGAACAGTCGGTCCAGGAACACGAGGCGATCATCCGGGCGATGAAAGAGGGGGACGGCGAACAGGCCGCTTCCATCATGAGGACAAACTGGATTTCGGCGATTGATGAACTCAAGGCTTCCAGGTCTTCCAATGCATAACGAAAGGGCCGGCGGAATGATTCCGCCGGCCCTCAGACTGTAGACAAAGTGAGCCTAATGCTCCTTTGGCTACAGTTTTTCTTTTTCCTGAACATCCTT
>NZ_JBHLWY010000007.1:0-1020 GCF_042432615.1 Bhargavaea ullalensis | reverse complement strand
GCTCATACTTTGTTGCTGGCATATCTGCTTGATATGTCCGAATCATGTGTTTTCTTCACCCGACGGGGCCGGGATCCGGAAACAATTTTATCAGCGTTTTGCTGTTCAGTTTTCAAGGTTCATGATGATAAATGGTGGAGCCTAGCGGGATCGAACCGCTGACCTCCTGCGTGCAAAGCAGGCGCTCTCCCAGCTGAGCTAAGGCCCCAAGGATGGTCGGGAAAACAGGATTCGAACCTGCGACCCCTTGGTCCCAAACCAAGTGCTCTACCAAGCTGAGCTATTTCCCGATGGAATTGGAGCGGAAGACGGGATTCGAACCCGCGACCCCCACCTTGGCAAGGTGGTATTCTACCACTGAACTACTTCCGCAAATTTAAAAATAGGATGCGGGTGAAGGGAGTCGAACCCCCACGCCCGAAGGCACTAGATCCTAAGTCTAGCGTGTCTGCCAGTTCCACCACACCCGCATGCAACCAAATCGCAATGAAATGGTGAGCCATGCAGGGCTCGAACCTGCGACCCTCTGATTAAAAGTCAGATGCTCTACCAACTGAGCTAATGGCTCGAAAAGTGGTGCCGGCCAGAGGACTTGAACCCCCAACCTACTGATTACAAGTCAGTTGCTCTACCAATTGAGCTAGGCCGGCAAATATAAAATATGGTGGAGGATGACGGGTTCGAACCGCCGACCCTCTGCTTGTAAGGCAGATGCTCTCCCAGCTGAGCTAATCCTCCATATTAAGTATGTATCAAGTGATCGGCCCGGCAATGTCCTACTCTTGCAGGGGGAAGCCCCCAACTACCATCGGCGCTGAAGAGCTTAACTTCCGTGTTCGGGATGGGAACGGGTGTGACCTCTTCGCCATCATCGCCAGACCTGATTCACTTTGAAAGAACAAATCCTATTATACCAATCCTGCACGTTTTGGCAAGTACTTTTTTTGTTCTTTCAAAACCGGATAAAACAGACATTGAACCAAGTTTCTGCCGAACCTTGTTTATGCATGAGGTTAAGTC
>NZ_JBHLWY010000006.1:0-95715 GCF_042432615.1 Bhargavaea ullalensis | reverse complement strand
TTACGAAACTTTGCGTTATTCATCTTGATTGAACCGCCGTATACCGAACGGTACGTACGGTGGTGTGAGAGGTCGGGGGTTAGTCACCCCCTCCTACTCGATTGGCAGGCGGGCGAGACTGGCCGGGTTAAGCCGGGCGGAAGCGAGGATACTGGCTGTGAATGCCGGGAAACAGGACGTGATTGTCCGGATGGCCGGCCCGTTTCGAACGTTTTGGAGTACACAGGGAGGTAAAGAGGATGGAACAGGGGATAGAACAGCATTTCAGAAAAGAGGAGCAGCCGTTCCTCGATGCGGCGGCCGGCTGGGCGTCGGAAGTCGAGGACCGGTATGCGCCGAAGCTCACCGGCTTCCTGGATCCGCGTCAGCGGTTCATCGTCCGGTCGGTTGCGGGCGGACGCGATTTCGTAATTGCGGAATCGGGCGGGCTTCCCGGTGCGGAGCGGCGCCGGCTGCTCATTGCGCCGCCTTATCTGGAGCCGGCGGAAGAGGACTTTGAGATTGCCGTCATGGAAATCCGCTACCCGGTGAAATTCGCGGAGATCAGTCACCGGGATGTGCTCGGCTCCCTCACCGGGCTCGGGATCGACCGTTCCCGGTTCGGGGATATCCGTGCCGGTGACGGGATCATCCAGTTTGCGGCAGACGTTCACCTGCGCGATTACCTCATTGCCAACCTCCTGTCGGTCGGAAAGACGAAAGTGCGTGTTTCGCAGCTGAAGGAGCCGTCGGCGCTGATCGAGGAAATGGAAGAATGGGAAGAGCAATCGGTGACAGCGGCTTCGCTCCGGCTGGACGCGGTGCTGGCTGCCGTGCTCAATCTGTCGCGCCAGAAGTCGGCGTCACTCATCCAGTCCGGCAAGGTGAAGGTGAACCACACGGTCCGCGAGTCTCCCTCGTTTGAACTGTCCGAAGCCGATCTGCTGTCTGTGCGCGGACATGGCCGCATCCGGGTCGATGAAATCGGCGACCGCACGAGGAAGGGGCGGATCCGCCTGGATGTCGGCCGGCTGGTATGACCCGCCGTCCCTGAATTTTTTCAAATATCCGTGTCACCGGCTCCGGGGGCATGTATAATAGGGGCAACAGAGAACACTTAAAGGGGAGATGCAACGCAATGGCTCTGACACCGCTTGATATACATAACAAGGAATTCGGCCGCTCGTTCCGCGGGTATGATGAGGACGAAGTGAATGATTTCCTGGAACAGGTGATGAAGGACTACGAGGCAGCCCTCGAAAAAACCAAGCAGCTGGAGAGCCAGCTGAAAAATGAGAGGGAGCGGGTCACTCATTTCACGACGATCGAAAACACGCTCCAGTCCTCGATCCTCATCGCACAGGAGGCGGCGGAGGAAGTGCGCCGCAATTCCCAGAAAGAAGCGAAGCTCATCGTGAAGGAAGCGGAGAAGAACGCCGACCGTCTCGTCAATGACGCCCTGTCGAAGGCCCGCAGGATCGCCATCGAGATCGAGGAACTGAAAAAGCAGTCGAAAGTGTTCCGGAACCGTTTCCGGATGCTCGTCGAGGCGCAGCTTGAGCTGATCCAGACGGATGACTGGGACGTCCTCATGGGTTATGAAGTGGACACGTCCGAACTCGAGAAGCTGGAGAGGGACGGGGAAGAATGACCGGTCCTTGACCTGGAATCACGGATTCATTATAATAACGTCAAGCTGAAAGAATCGATTTTTTGAAAAATGGCGATGACGGAGACAGTAGTGGCGGCGGATGCCCAAGCGAGCCGGGGAAGGTGCGAGCCCGGTGCAGAAGCCGTACATGAAGATCCCTCCACAGCCGGAATGCGGAACCCGAGTACGCATTCCCGGTAACACCCCGTTACGGTGTCCGAGAGGCGGCATGCATTTGTGTGCCGCAATGAGGGTGGTAACGCGGGCAGAGCGCCTCGTCCCTTTGTGGACGGGCGCTTTTTGTTTTGTCTAAAACGAGGACGGGTGCCGGGCACGCCGTTTATTTCAGAGGAGGAAACAGGATGGATTACAAGAGCACGCTGCTCATGCCGAAGACCGACTTCCCGATGAGAGGAAATCTGCCGAAAAACGAGCCGAAGATGCAGGAGAAGTGGGCGGAAATGGACATCTATGCAAAAGTCCAGGAGCGGACGAAAGGACGTCCCTTCTTCGTTCTCCACGACGGACCGCCTTATGCGAACGGGGACCTGCACATGGGCCACGCGCTGAACAAGGTGCTCAAGGACATCATTGTCCGGCACCGTTCGATGACCGGGTTCCACGCCCCTTATGTGCCGGGCTGGGACACGCACGGGCTGCCGATCGAGCAGGCGCTCGTCAACAAGGGCGTCAACCGCAAGGAACTGTCGGTCGCGGAATTCCGAAAGCTGTGCGAAGAATACGCCTACGAGCAGATCGACCGCCAGCGCACGCAGTTCAAGCGCATCGGCGTCCGCGGCGACTGGGACAATCCGTACATCACCCTGAAGCCGGCGTTCGAAGCGCGCCAGATCGGCGTCTTCGGCGACATGGCCAAAAAAGGCTATATCTATAAAGGAAAAAAACCGGTTTATTGGTCTCCGTCAAGCGAGTCTGCGCTGGCGGAAGCCGAAATTGAATACAAAGACAAACGGTCCCCGTCGATCTACGTGGCTTTTCCTGTGAAAGACGGAAAAGGCGTCCTCGAGGAAGGCGTGAAGTTCATCATCTGGACCACGACCCCCTGGACGATCCCGGCAAACCTCGGCATCTCGGTTCATCCGGAATTCGTTTATTCCGTCGTGAAAGCGGACGGGGAAACATACGTCATCGCAAAGGACCTCATCGGGCAGGTCGGCGAAAAGCTCGGCTGGAACAGCGTGGAAACCGTGAAGGAACTGAAAGGCGCGGAACTTGCCCATATCGTGGCCGAACATCCGCTTTATGGCCGGGACTCCCTCGTCATCCTCGGCGACCATGTGACGATCGATGCCGGAACCGGCTGCGTGCACACGGCGCCGGGACACGGGGAAGATGACTTCAGGGTCGGAAAGGCGAACGGTCTGGACGTCCTCTGCCCGGTCGACGACAAAGGGTATATGACCGAAGAGGCACCGGGCTTTGCCGGCCTCTTCTACGATGCGGCGAACAAGCCGATCACCGAAGCACTGAAGGAAAAAGGCGCGCTGCTCGGGCTCGAGTTCATCACCCACTCGTACCCGCACGACTGGCGTTCAAAGAAGCCGGTCATCTTCCGGGCGACGGCCCAGTGGTTCGCCTCGATCGAATCATTCCGGGAAGACCTGCTGAAGGCGATCCGGGAAACCTCGTTCACCCCGGCATGGGGCGAGACGCGTCTGTATAATATGGTCCGCGATCGCGGCGACTGGTGTATTTCCCGCCAGCGTGCATGGGGCGTTCCGATTCCGGTGTTTTATGCGGAAAACGGCGAGCCGGTCATCACCGACGAAACGATCGGCCATATCCAGGAACTGTTCCGTGAGCACGGTTCAAACATCTGGTTCGAACGCGAGGCGAAAGACCTGCTGCCGGAAGGCTTCGAGCATCCGGGCAGCCCGAACGGCAAGTTCACGAAGGAAACCGACATCATGGATGTCTGGTTCGACTCCGGCTCCACCCACCAGGGCGTGCTTGTGGAGCGTGACGATCTCGTTTATCCGGCCGATCTTTATCTCGAAGGGTCCGACCAGTATCGCGGCTGGTTCAACTCGTCCCTCACGACGAGCGTCGCCGTCTGCGGCCGCGCGCCGTACAAAGGCATCCTGAGCCACGGCTTCACGCTTGACGGCGAAGGCCGCAAGATGAGCAAGTCGCTCGGCAATGTCATCGTGCCGGCGCAGGTGATGGACCAGATGGGGGCAGACATTCTCCGTCTGTGGGTCGCTTCCTGCGACTACACGGCCGATGTGCATGTCGCCGACAGCATCTTCAAGCAAGTGTCCGAAGTGTACCGGAAAATCCGCAATACGCTCCGCTTCCTTCACGGCAACCTGTTCGACTTCGATCCGGCGAAGGACCGTGTGGCCTATGAAGATCTCCGTCCGGTCGACAAGTACATGGACCTCAAGCTGCAGAACCTGATCCGCACGGTGCGCGGCGCGTACGACCGGTATGAGTTCATGACGGTCTACAGCGCAGTGAACAATTTCTGCACGGCGGATCTCAGCTCGTTCTATCTGGATATCGCGAAAGACGTCGTCTATATCGAAGCACCGGACAATGCACACCGCCGCGCGATGCAGACCGTCATGTACGACACGCTCATCGCACTGCTCAAGCTCATGTCGCCGATCCTGTCGCACACGGCCGATGAAATGTGGAGCTACCTCGAGCACGAAGCGGAAGAAAGCGTCCAGCTGACCGACATGCCGGATGCCCGCCCGGCAACGCAGGAGGACGAGGCGCTCCTCGCACGTTTCGGCCGTCTCATGGAAGTCCGCGACGACGTGCTGAAGGCGCTCGAAGAAGCACGGAACGAAAAGACGATCGGCAAGTCGCTTGAAGCCGCCGTCACGCTGTATGTGCCGGAAGACCTGAAGGCGCAGTTTGCAGCGGAAGACATCGATTTCGCCCAGTTCTTCATCGTTTCGAAATTTACCGTCGGCGGCAACCTTGAACATTCGCCGGCGGATGCGACGGGCTCCGTCGTCCGAGTCACCGTCGAAAAAGCCGACGGCGAAAAATGCGCACGCTGCTGGTCCGTCCCCGGCACGGTCGGAGACGACCCGTCCCACCCGGACCTCTGCGCCCGCTGTGCGGAAGTCGTGGCCAACCATTACGAATAATGACCAAGGAAAAGCCGTCCATCGAGGACGGCTTTTCTGATGGAGAAGGGTTTCGGAGCAGATCATGCGAATCGGCATTCATTGTGTCTGTGTTTTCCATCCGGCGAAGAAATCACACAAGGAACCGGAGGTTATCGCTCCACGAATTCACTCGAACCGGCAACGCGCTCACTCGCGGGGTCTATGATTCCACTCGCCTTGTCAACGCGCTCACTCACGGGGTCTATGATTCCACTCGTCCCATAAGCACCCTGTATCGTGTCAAAGAACCCCATCAGCCGAAGAAATCCGCTCGCTTCCCGCGGGCCGATCCCCGGGCTGCGCTCTGCGGGATCTTCGACGGACGCTTTTCCCGCCGGTCATGCAGATTTCTTAACCTGAGTGAAATTATTCCGAGAACCGGATACATTCTCTCCCCGATGCGTACGGTTCACGCCCCGATAAACCGTACGCATCGATTCATTCCGGGCTTCCTGCCCGGGCAAGCGGTGAACTTGCACTGCGCCACTCCGCTCCGTGTGGTAAAATGGGTTAGATTCCAACCGACGGAGGATAAACTGTGAATATTTTTTATTACGCCATTGCGGCAGCCGTCGTCGTCCTTGATCAGTGGACGAAGTGGCTTGTCGTCAAACATATGGAGGTCGGCGAGCGGGTCGGGATTCTTGATCCGTACCTCGGGCTGTTGTCCCACCGGAACCGGGGGGCGGCTTGGGGGATGCTGCAGGGGCATATGTGGCTCTTCTATATTGTGACGATCATTGTCGTGGGCGGCATCCTGTATTACTTTCACCGTCACGGCAGAGAAGGCGGCGCCGCTTTCCGGACGAGCCTCATGCTGCTGCTCGGCGGCGCAATCGGCAACTTCATCGACCGGCTGCGCATGGGAGAGGTCGTCGACTTTGTCGATGTGCTCATCCCGGTCATCCGCTACGATTTTCCGATCTTCAACGTGGCCGATGCCGCTCTGACATTCGGGGTCATCATGCTGATCCTCCATATGCTGCTGGAAGAAGTCAAAGAAAAGAATAAGAAAAAGGTGTCTTGATGGAAAACTATTCAATCACAGTAACGGCGGATCTGGACCGCACACGCATAGACAAGGCGCTGCCGTCCGTCCAGCCCGACTGGACCCGCTCCAAGATCCAGGGCTGGATCAAAGACGGACTCGTCCGTGTCAACGGCGGGCAGGTGAAGCCGAACCATGTGCTGAAAGAGGGCGACCTGGTGGAGATCGGCGTGCCGGAACCTGAACCGCTTGAAATCGTTCCGGAAGACCTTGGCCTGGAAATCGTCTATGAAGACGGCGATGTGCTCGTCGTCAACAAGCCGCGAGGCATGGTCGTCCATCCGGCGGCAGGGCATGCGACCGGTACGCTCGTCAACGGGCTCATGCATCACTGCACCGACCTGTCGGGCATCAACGGCGTGCTCCGGCCGGGCATCGTCCACCGGATCGACAAAGACACGACCGGTCTCCTGGCTGTCGCGAAAAACGACCGGGCCCATGTGTCGCTTGCCGGTCAGCTGTCGGAAAAAACGGTGACGCGCAAGTACACCGCGCTTGTACACGGCAATATCGACCATGACAAAGGAACGGTCGATGCGCCGATCGGCAGGGATCCGAAAGACCGCCAGAAGATGACGGTGATTGACGGCGGCAAGCCGGCGGTGACGCACTTCACCGTCCTTGAGCGATTCGGCGACTTCACGCTCATCGAATGCCGCCTTGAGACCGGCCGCACCCATCAAATCCGGGTCCACATGAAGTACATCGGCCATCCGCTTGCCGGGGATCCGAAATACGGCCCGCGGAACACGATCGAATTCGGCGGCCAGGTGCTCCACGCCGGCGTGCTCGGTTTCGTCCATCCGGAAACGGGTGAGTACATGGAGTTCGAAACGCCGCTGCCGGAGGACTTCCGGGCACTTCTTGAAAAACTTCGTTCCCGCCGTTGACAGGCCGCCCGGCAAAGGTGTATAGTTAGGCGAATCAATCAAATACGAACCTTTAAATTCGGTCCGGAGAGGCCGGGAAGGTTGTACGGGAAGTCCGCCAGCCCATGCTGAATGCATGGCCTGCCGGACCGAATTCTGCACATATGCCCTCCTGCCATTCCGGCGGGAGGGTTTTTCATTTATTCATGAAGGAGGAACCGGTGTGGGACAAAAAACAAACCTGCTGGACGAAAAGGCGATCAGCCGGGCCATCACCCGGATTGCCCATGAAATCATCGAACGCAACAAAGGCGTGGAGGGCTGCATCCTCGTCGGCATCAAGACAAGGGGCGTCCACATCGCCAGCCGGCTTGCGGACAAGATTGAACAGATCGAGGGCATGCCGATTGAAAAGGGTGAACTCGATATCACGCTGTATCGGGACGACATCCGCAAGCAAGGGATGGAGGCGCCGCTCGTGCAGCAGATCGACATCGAGCAGGACGTCAGCGACCGGAAAGTGATCCTTGTCGACGATGTGCTTTACACGGGCCGCACAGTCCGGGCCGCTATGGATGCGGTGATGGACATCGGACGGCCGTCGAGCATTCAGCTCGCAGTCCTCGTTGACCGGGGACACCGCGAACTGCCGATCCGTCCGGACTACGTCGGAAAGAACGTGCCGACATCGAGCGAAGAGCGGATCACAGTGGAACTGGCGGAGACGGACGGGACGGACAGCGTCTCTCTTGAAAAGGCCTGACCCGGGCGCATCGCCCATCCGATAAACCGAAACTCTACAGAAAGACAGGAGACCGGATAACATGGCAAAAGCAGTTCTCGACATCAATGATCGGCCGTCAAACGGCAAATGGCTGACGCTCAGCCTTCAGCATATGTTTGCAATGTTCGGCTCCACCATCCTCGTGCCCCAGCTCGTCGGGCTTAGCCCGGCCATTGCGCTCCTCACGAGCGGGATTGCGACCATCGTGTTCATTCTCGTGACGCAGTTCAAGGTTCCGGCCTATCTCGGCTCCTCGTTCGCGTTCATCATCCCGATTCAGGTGGCGACACAGGCGGGAGGGATCGGCAGTGCGCTCATCGGCAGCCTGTTCGTCTCGCTCGTGTATGCGATCGTCTCGCTGGTCATCTGGAAAACCGGCTACAAGTGGATCATGAAGATCCTGCCGCCGGTCGTCGTCGGGCCGGTCATCATGGTGATCGGGCTGGCGCTTGCGCCGACGGCGGTCCAGATGGCCAGCACGATCGACGTGGACGGCACGAACACGTACAGCTTCCTGCACTTCTCTGCGGCACTCGTGACGCTTGCAACAGCGGTCGTCTGCATCATTTTCTTCCGGGGCATCATCAGCCTCATGCCGGTGCTGATCGGCATCGTCGCCGGCTATATCTATTCTGCGGCGATCGGCATCATTGATTTCACACCGGTCCGGGAAGCGGGCTGGTTCCAGGTGCCGGAGTTCCTTCTACCGGGCATCGACTACAGCTTCCACATCACGCCGACCATCCTTCTCGTGATGGTGCCGATCTCGATCGTGACGATTTCCGAGCATATCGGGCACCAGCTTGTCCTGGGCCGGATCGTCGACCGGAACTTCATCAAGGAGCCGGGCCTCCACCGTTCACTCCTCGGCGACGGCATCGGGACGCTCATCAGCGGGCTCGTCGGCGGGCCGCCAAAGACGACATACGGCGAAAACATCGGCGTCCTGGCGCTCACCCGGGTGTTCAGCATCCACGTCATCTTCGGGGCTGCGGTGTTCGCGATCGTCTTCTCTTTCCTCGGAAAGCTGATGGCGCTCATCGCGACCATCCCGCAGGCGGTGCTCGGGGGCATTTCGATCCTCCTGTTCGGAATCATCGCCTCCTCGGGGCTTCGCATGCTCGTGGAGCACGGGATCGACTTCGACAATCAGCGCAACCTGGTCATCGCCTCGGTCATTCTCGTGACCGGGATCGGCGGGGCGGCCATCCAGATCAGCGAAACCTTCAAGATCGAGGGCATGGCGCTCGCCGCCATCCTCGGCGTCCTGCTCAACCAGATCCTGCCGGGCAAGCCGGAGGGGAAGGAAGCGGGCGACACCGAATAATCAACGCCTTTTAACTGCATCCGGGAGATGCGGAAAGGCCTTCATGCAACGGACGGCGGGCGCAGTTTGCCCCGGCGGGTCCGGCTGGAGCCTTTCCGCACCCGGGAAAGGCTTTTTTGATACATATTAAGGGGGACGGACATCATGGACCATCTGCTGTCGATGAAACAGCTCGGGAAAGAGGGAATCCGCAGCCTGCTGGCGCGGGCCGCCGAATTGAAGGCGGGCGAACCCCATGCACTCGGACGGGACTACGCCGTCAGCAACTTGTTCTTTGAACCGAGCACACGGACGAAGACGAGCTTTGAAATGGCGGAGCAAAAACTCGGGCTGTCTCCTTTGCCGTTTGAAGCGGGGTTCTCGAGCACGCTCAAGGGAGAGTCGCTGTACGATACGGTGAAGACGCTGGAGGCGATCGGACTGGATGCGCTCGTCATCCGCCATCCCGAAGACGGCTACTATAAAGAGCTTGAGGGCCGCACATCGGTGTCGATCATCAACGGCGGAGACGGCTCGGGCCAGCATCCGACACAGTCGCTGCTCGACCTGTTCACGCTGCAGGAGGAGTTCGGAAAGCTCGAAGGCCTCAAGGTGACGATCGCCGGCGATGTGGCCCACAGCCGCGTCGCCAAGTCGGACCGCGATGCGCTCGAGCTGTTCGGAGCGGAAGTCCGCTACCTCTGTCCGCCGGAATGGCGGGGAGATTTCGAGGCGGTGGATGACTGGGAGGACGTGCTCGGCGAGTCCGATGCCATCATGCTGCTCCGCGTCCAGCACGAACGGCACGGAGGCGGCGAAGACTTCGCGCCGGAAGCGTACCATGCACGCTACGGCCTGACGGAGGACCGGGCCGCCCGGATGAAGGAAGGGGCGATCATCATGCACCCGGCCCCCGTGAACCGCGGCGTGGAAATCGCCGGATCGCTCGTCGAAGCTCCGAGGTCGAGGATCTTCCGGCAAGTGGAAAACGGCGTTTATGTGAGAATGGCAGTTCTTGAGACGATACTGAAAGGGAGAGATTGAGATGGGCACACTGATCCGAAACGTACGCACGCTTGACCCGAACGGGGAACTGAAGGAAACCGATATTCTGATCGAGGACGGCATCTTCAAGGAACTCGCCGCGGAAATCAGCCCGGAAGGCCAAGAAGTGTTGGACGGCGAAGGGCGCTTTGCCGCACCGGGATTCATCGATGTCCATATCCATCTCCGCGAACCGGGCGGGGAGCACAAGGAAACAATTGAAACCGGCACGCTTGCGGCAGCGAAAGGCGGCTTCACGACCGTCTGTGCCATGCCGAACACCCGTCCGGTGCCGGACACGGCGGAAACTCTCGGCACAGTGAACCGGCTCATCGAAGAAAAAGCGCTTGTCCGCGTTCTCCCTTACGCATCGATCACCATCCGGGAGGCCGGCAAAGAGCGGACCAACATGGAAGAACTGAAGACCCACGGTGCGTTCGCCTTCACGGACGACGGCGTCGGCGTCCAGGAAGCGGGCATGATGTTTGAGGCGATGCAGGACGCCGCAAAGCTGGACATGCCGGTCGTCGCCCACTGCGAAGACAACACGCTCATCTACGGCGGGGCGATGCATGACGGGAAGCGCAGCCGCGAGCTCGGCATTCCCGGAATCCCATCGATCGCCGAGTCTGTTCATATCGCGCGCGACGTGCTGCTCGCAGAGGCGGCGGGAGCCCACTACCACGTCTGCCATGTGAGCACGAAAGAGTCGGTCCGGGTCATCCGCGACGCCAAGCGTGCCGGCATCCGGGTGACGGCGGAAGTGACGCCGCACCATCTCCTCTTGACCGAAGATGACATCCCCGGCGATGACGCCGACTGGAAGATGAACCCGCCGCTCCGGGCGAAGGAAGACCTCGAGGCGCTCCATGAAGGGCTGCTTGACGGCACGATTGATGTGATCGCGACGGACCATGCCCCCCACACGGCCGACGAAAAAGCGGCCGGCATGGAAAAAGCGCCGTTTGGCATCACGGGCCTTGAGACGGCGTTCCCGCTCTTGTATACGGAGTTCGTTCAAACCGGCAAGTGGACGCTGAAACAGCTGACGGACTGGCTGACGGCAAAGCCGGCAGACGTGTTCGGCTTTGAATTCGGTGAGATCAAAGAAGGGAAACCGGCGGACCTTGTGCTGCTCGACCTCGGGACCGAACGGGCGATCCAACCGGAAGAATTCGCATCAAAAGGGAAAAACACTCCGTTCGGCGGCAAGGTCTGCAAGGGCTGGCCCGTCATGACGGTATTTGGCGGAAAAATTGTATGGCAGGAGGAACAATGATGACTGAAAAAAGATATCTGATCCTGGAAGACGGCACGGTATTTGAAGGCGAGGCGTTCGGCGCCGGACGCGGCATGGTCGGGGAAGTGGTCTTCTCCACCGGTATGAGCGGCTATCAGGAGGCGCTCACCAATCCGTCGAACATCGGGGCGATCACGGTGATGACTTACCCGATGATCGGCAACTACGGCGTCAACCGGGATGATTCCGAATCGGTCGATTTCCATCTCGGCGCACTCGCCGTGCGGGAGATCACCGGCCAGCCGTCAAACTTCCGCTGCGACCAGGACCTCGCCTCTTATATGAAAGACCGGAACATTCCGGGCATCGCGGAGATCGACACCCGCAAGCTGACCCGCATCATCCGCGACAAAGGCACGATGAAAGGGATGCTGACGGAAGCGGGCAAAGACGTTGATGTCGAAACGGCGCTCACTGTGCTGGCAGCCTCGGATTTCACGACCAACCAGGTGGAGTCCGTTTCAACAAAGCGTCCATACCCGAGCCCGGGCCGCGGCAAGCGCGTGGCCATTCTCGACTACGGCATGAAGCACGGCATCCTCCGCGAGCTGAACAACCGCGGCTGCGACGTGCTCGTCGTCCCGCATGACACGAAAGCCGAAGATGTGCTTGCCTGGCATCCGGACGGCATCCTTCTCTCAAACGGACCCGGCAACCCGCAAGACGTCGAGGCGGCTCCGGAATTCATCCGCGGCATCCTCGGCAAAGTGCCGGTGTTCGGCATCAACCTCGGCCATCAGCTGCTCGCCATCGCCTGCGGCGCGACCACTTACAAGATGAAGTTCGGGCACCACGGCGGAAATCACCCGGTCAAGGACCTTTCGACCGGCCGTACGGAGATCACCGCACAGAACCACCAGTTTGCCGTCAATGCGGATTCCCTCGAAGGCACGGGCCTTGAAGTGACCCACACTGCATTGAATGACGGTACGGTCGAAGGGCTCAAACACCGGGAACACCCGGCCTTCTCCGTCCAGTTCGACCCGGAAGCTTCTCCTGGGCCGGAAGATTCGAACCACCTGTTCGACCGGTTCATCGACCTTATGGAGCGCCAAAACGGAAAGGAGCAGCACATCAATGCCTAAACGTACAGACATCGAAACCATCCTCGTTATCGGCTCGGGCCCGATCGTCATCGGCCAGGCCGCAGAATTCGACTATGCAGGAACACAGGCCTGCCTCTCACTGAAAGAAGAGGGATACCGGGTCATCCTCATCAACTCCAACCCGGCCACGATCATGACCGACACGGAAATCGCGGACAAAGTATACATCGAGCCGATCTCGCTTGACTTCGTATCTCGCATCATCCGCAAAGAGCGCCCGGACGCCATTCTCCCGACGCTCGGCGGCCAGACAGGACTCAATATGGCGATCGAGCTGCACAACTCGGGCATCCTGGACGAGCTCGGCATCGAAATTCTCGGCACGAAGCTCGACGCGATCAACAAAGCGGAAGACCGAGAACTGTTCCGCTCGCTCATGAACGACCTCAACGTGCCGGTTCCCGAAAGCGAGATCATCCACAACCTCGACGAAGCCAAGGCATTCGTTGAGCAGATCGGCTATCCGGTCATCGTCCGTCCGGCCTTCACGCTCGGCGGCACGGGCGGCGGCATCTGCCACGACGCCCAGGAACTCGAAGAAATCGTGGCAAGCGGTCTGAAATACAGCCCGGTCACACAGTGCCTCCTTGAGAAGTCGATCGCCGGCTTCAAGGAAATCGAGTTTGAAGTGATGCGTGACTCCGCGGACAACGCAATCGTTGTCTGCAGCATGGAAAATGTCGACCCGGTCGGCATCCACACCGGCGACTCGATCGTCGTGGCGCCTGTCCAGACCTTGTCGGACCGCGAAGTCCAGATGCTCCGCAACGTTTCGCTGAACATCATCCGCGCACTCGGCATCGAAGGCGGCTGCAACGTCCAGCTCGCACTCGACCCGGACAGCTTCAACTTCTACGCGATCGAAGTGAACCCGCGCGTCAGCCGGTCGTCCGCGCTCGCATCGAAGGCAACAGGCTATCCCATCGCCAAGCTCGCCTCGAAGATCGCAGTCGGCTTGACGCTCGATGAAATGCTGAACCCGGTAACGGGCAAGACCTATGCATGCTTTGAGCCGACGATTGACTACATCGTCGCCAAAATCCCGCGCTGGCCATTCGACAAGTTCGAAAGCGCAAAACGGAACCTCGGCACTCAAATGAAAGCGACCGGCGAAGTCATGTCGATGGGCCGCACGTTCGAGGAAGCGATCCTGAAAGCGGTCCGCTCCCTTGAAACCGGACTCGACCACCTCGCACTGAAGCACGGTGAGGAACTCGAGATGGACTGGATCGAGAAGCGCATCCGCCGCGCGGGCGATGAACGGCTCTTCTTCATCGGCGAAGCGCTGCGCCGAGGCGTGACGGTCGAGACGATCCATGATTGGAGCAAGATCGACTTCTTCTTCCTGAACAAGCTTGCCAAGATTGTTGCCTACGAAGGAACACTTGCGGACAATCCGTTTGACCGCATGTCCGCCCGCAAGGCGAAGCGGATGGGCTTCTCCGACCGGACGATCGCCGCGCTCTGGAACAGCGACGAGCGCTCGGTATACGAATGGCGCACCGAGCAGGGCCTCATCCCGGTGTACAAGATGGTGGATACGTGCGCGGGCGAGTTCGAATCCGAGACACCTTACTTCTACGGCACATACGAAGATGAAAACGAGTCCGTCAAGACGGACAAAGAGAGCGTGATCGTCCTCGGCTCCGGCCCGATCCGCATCGGCCAGGGCGTCGAGTTTGACTACGCGACCGTCCACTCGGTATGGGCCATCCAGGAAGCCGGGTACGAGGCGATCATCATCAACAACAACCCGGAAACGGTGTCCACCGACTTCTCGATTTCCGACAAGCTGTACTTTGAGCCGCTGACGATTGAAGACGTCATGCACATCATCGACCTCGAGCAGCCGAAGGGCGTCATCGTCCAGTTCGGCGGCCAAACGGCGATCAACCTGGCAGCGGCGCTTGAAGCACGCGGCGTGAAGATTCTCGGCACGACGCTCGAAGACCTCGACCGTGCGGAAAACCGCGACAAGTTCGAACAAACGCTGCATGAAATCGGCATCCCTCAGCCGCTCGGTAAAACTGCCGTCTCATCCCCGGAAGCTGCCGTCATCGCAAACGACATCGGCTACCCGGTCCTCGTCCGGCCATCGTACGTGCTCGGCGGCCGCGCGATGGAAATCGTCTATAACGAGGAAGAGCTCCTCCATTATATGGACCACGCCGTCGAGGCCAGCCCTGAACATCCGGTGCTCATCGACCGTTACCTGACCGGGAAGGAAATCGAAGTCGACGCGATCTGCGACGGCGAGAACGTCCTGATTCCCGGGATCATGGAACACATTGAACGGGCGGGCGTCCACTCCGGCGACTCGATTGCGGTCTACCCGCCGCAGAGCCTGTCGCTGGAGCATATTGACACGCTCGCGGACTACACGGAACGGCTGGCAAGGGGCCTCAAGATCGTCGGCCTCCTGAACATCCAGTACGTGATCGCGGAAGGCAAGGTATACGTCATCGAAGTGAACCCGCGCTCAAGCCGGACGGTTCCGTTCCTCTCGAAGATCACGGGGCTCCCGATGGCCAACATTGCAACGAAGGCGATCCTCGGACAGTCGATCACGGAACAGGGCTACCCGACGGGTCTCGTCGAGCCGGGCGAAGGCGTGTACGTAAAAGTGCCGGTGTTCAGCTTCGCGAAACTCGCACGTGTCGACATCACGCTCGGACCTGAGATGAAGTCGACGGGTGAAGTCATGGGCAAGGACACGACGCTTGAAAAGGCGCTTTACAAAGGACTTGTCGCATCGGGCATGGAAATCCGCAACCACGGGACGGTGCTCCTCACGGTCGCCGACAAAGACAAGGATGAAGCGGCGGAAATCGCTGCGCGGTTCGCCGATATCGGCTACCAGCTCCTCGCAACGGCCGGAACCGCGGAAGCGCTACGGGAAGCCGGCCTCCGCGTCCAAACCGTCGGCAAGATCGGCGGTGAGGGCCAGACGCTCATTGATGTCATCCAGAAAGGCGAAGCCCAGTTTGTCATCAACACACTGACAAAAGGCAAGCAGCCGGAAAGAGACGGCTTCCGGATCCGCCGGGAAACGGTTGAAAACGGCGTTCCGTGCATGACCTCGCTCGATACGGCGAAGGCGGTCCTCCGCGTCCTCGAATCGATGACATTCTCCGCGGACGCCATGCCGGCAGGAGAGGTCCGCGCATGATCCGGAACGAACGGATGGAAGTCGTGGCCCAACAAGAAATCGCCCAAAACATCTTTGAGCTCGTCCTGAAGGGGAAACTGGTCGAAGACATCGGAACCCCCGGTCGTTTTGTCCACATCCGGACGACGGACGGCTTCGATCCGCTGCTCCGGCGCCCGATCAGCATCTCATCGTCGGACAGCGGGGAGGGCACGATGACGCTCATCTACCGGGCGGAAGGCAAAGGGACTTCTCTGCTGGCGCAAAAGACGGCCGGCGAAGAGGCCGACGTGCTCGGTCCGCTCGGCAACGGGTTCCCGCTCGCGCCGGCCAAGTCCGGCGACCGGGTGCTCATCGTCGGCGGCGGAATCGGCGTGCCTCCGCTCTACGGCCTGTCGAAAAAGCTGAAGGCGGCCGGTGCCGAACCGGTTCATGTGCTCGGATTCCAGTCGGCGGACGTCGCTTTTTATGAGGAAGAGTTCAGCGGGCTCGGGGAAACGCATATCACGACCGTCGACGGTTCCGCGGGCACCCGGGGATTCGTCACGGACGTGATCCGGCAACTCGGCGACTTTGATCTGTATTACAGCTGCGGGCCGATCCCGATGCTTACGGCCGTATCGGACATGATGGAAGGCACGGAAGGCTATCTGAGCTTCGAAGAACGGATGGGCTGCGGGATCGGCGCCTGCTTCGCCTGCGTGTGCCACACCGATGCAAATGAAAAAGGCTATGTGAAAGTTTGCTCGGACGGACCTGTGTTCCGGGCGGGGGTGGTGAAACTATGAACCGGCTGCAGGTGGAACTGCCTGGACTCAATCTGAAAAACCCGATCATGCCGGCAAGCGGCTGCTTCGGGTTCGGCAAAGAATATGCACAGTTGTACGATCTGTCAAAGCTCGGCGCCATCATGGTGAAGGCGACGACGCTTGAGCCCCGCTACGGCAACCCGACGCCCCGCGTCGCGGAAACGCCGTCCGGCATGCTGAATGCGATCGGCCTTCAGAATCCCGGCCTTGAAAAGGTCGTTTCGGAAGAACTGCCGTGGCTTGAGCAGTTTGACGTGCCGATCATCGCAAATGTGGCGGGCTCCGAAACAGAAGATTACGTGGCGGTCTGCGAGCGGATTTCCAAGTCGCCGAATGTCCATGCGATCGAGCTCAATATCTCCTGCCCGAACGTCAAATGCGGCGGCATCACGTTCGGCACGGATCCGGCGATCGCCAAGGAACTGACGCAGGCGGTCAAGGCCGTGTCTTCGGTGCCGGTGTATGTCAAGCTCTCGCCGAACGTCACGGATGTGACGGCGATTGCCCGTGCGGTCGAAGAAGGCGGCGCGGACGGACTGACGCTCATCAACACGCTTGTCGGCATGCGCTTTGATCCCCGCACCGGGCGGCCGGTCATCGCGAACGGCACAGGCGGCCTGTCCGGTCCCGCAGTCAAGCCGGTGGCGCTCCGCATGGTGTATGAAGTGACCAGTTCCGTCTCGATCCCCGTGATCGGCATGGGCGGTGTCGCCGAAGTGGATGATGTCATCGACTTCATGTCGGCGGGCGCGAGCGCCGTCGCGGTCGGCACGGCCAACTTCGTTGATCACTTTGTCTGTCCGAAGCTGATTGATGCGCTGCCCGGACGCTTGGACGAACTCGGCATCGGAAACATTACCGAACTGACCGGAAGGAGCCACCGGCTATGAATGACTCACCGATCATCGCACTTGATTTTCCGGCCCCGGATGATGCGCTGGAATTCCTCCGGGACATCCCCGGCAGGCTGTCCGTGAAAATCGGGATGGAACTGTACCTGCAGAACGGACCGTCGGTCGTGGAAAGAATCCGGGAAGCCGGCCATGACATTTTTCTCGACCTGAAGCTTCATGACATCCCGAACACGGTCGGCCAGGCAATGAAGGGCCTGGCGCAACTCGGCGTCGGCATGGTGAACGTCCATGCGGCGGGCGGGCGGGAAATGATGGAACGGGCGCTTGAAGGGCTCGAAGCCGGAACACCTGCGGGAGCGGAGCGTCCGGCGCTGATCGCCGTCACGCAGCTCACTTCGACCGGGGAAGACCAGATGCGTCTCGAGCAGGGGATCGCGGGCACGCTTGAACAATCCGTGCTCCGCTACGCCCGACTCGCGAAGGATTCCGGGCTGGACGGCGTCGTCTGCTCGGTGCATGAAGCGGCTGCCATCCGGTCCGCCTGCGGAGAATCGTTCCTGAAGGTGACACCGGGCATCCGGCTTGCCGGAGGGGAATCGCAGGACCAGAAAAGAATCGCAACGCCGCTTGAAGCCAGAAAGTCCGGCTCGACGCACATCGTCGTCGGACGGGCCATCACGAAGGCGGCCGATCCGGCAGAGGCCTACGGCGCAGTGAAGCGGCAATGGGAGGAATGGAACCGATGACAAACAAAAAAGAAATCGCAGAGGCGCTCCTTTCGATCGGAGCGGTCCGGTTCAGCCCGGACGAACCGTTCACATGGGCATCGGGCATTCAGTCGCCGATCTACTGCGACAACCGGCTGACGATGTCCCACCCGGAAGTCCGTCGCCTCATCGCCAAAGCACTTGCCGGGCGGATCCGGGAAGAATTTCCGGAAACCGAAGTGGTCGCCGGAACGGCAACCGCCGGCATCCCGCATGCCGCCTGGGTGAGCGAAGAGCTGGACCTGCCGATGATTTATATCCGATCAAAACCGAAAGGCCACGGCCGCGGCAACCAGATCGAAGGGGAAATCGGGGAAGGCGCCAAAACCGTCATCATCGAAGACCTCATCTCGACCGGCGGCAGCAGCCTCACCGCAGCCAAAGCCGCTGCGGAAGCGGGGTCCGATGTGCTCGGCGTCGCCTCGATCTTCACGTACGGCCTTGACCGGGCAGAAGACAACTTCAGGGAAGCCTCCCTGCCGCACTTCAGTCTGACGGACTTTGAGGCACTTGCCGAAGCAGCCGCAGAAAGCGGCGCCGTTGAAGGCGACAAGCTGCCCGGTTTGGTCGAATGGCACCGCAAGCTGAAAACCGGCGAATTGAATGAATGATTCCGGGGGCGAGAACACTCTTTTCCCCCTTCTCATACTGCAGTCAAGTGAGCAGCTCTATGCTCCTTTGACTGCAGTATTTATGTTTAACCGACTGATTGTCCCGGTTAGCGATACATCAACGAGTTTAATCACTGCAGACGAAATGAGCCTATGCTCTTTTGATTGCAGTTTTTCCTTTTCCTGAATAACCTTCGGAATTCCGCTGCGGGCCCTCGCTTACCGCGGGCGTCGCCTCAGCCTCCTCGAGCTTCGCTCTGCGGGGGCTTCGACGAACGCTTTTCCCGCAGGTGTCTCGGTCCCTCCGCTTCAATCGGCTCCAAGCGCATTAAGTCAAGCGGCTTCTTCCATGTCATTGAGAAATGCGAAAGTGTCAAGAGGGCTACTTATTTGGGTCCGGCTGGCGGTTCCCGGTGCATTGATCGTCGCGGACAATGCGAAGCGTTGGACAGCCACGCTTCATGAATTCACTCACCCTGTCAACGCGCTCACTCACGGCGTCTATGATTCCACTCACCTCGTCAACGCGCTCACTCACAGCCTCAATGATTCCACTCATCCCGGACAGCACTTGGATTGTGTCCAAGAACTCTAATCAGACAAAGAAATCCGCTCGCTTACCGCTGGAATCGCCTCAGCCGGCGGCAATACGAAGATTAAGACATCTGCGTCCAAAAGCAAAGCGTTGGACAGCAACGCTCTGACTGCGTCCAAAAGCGAAGCGTTGGACAGCAACGCTCTGCGTATTTCTTCCCCTTCTGACTAAAACTTTCACAGGGAGAACTGGACACAAGCAAAAAAAACGTACGGCCGGAAGCAAAGCTTTCCGTCGTACGGTTTTTGTGTCCGCTCAATATTTTTTCCTTCTTCTTCGTCGCCTGCGCTTTTGCTGCATGGCGGGAGGCGTTGACCCGGGCCTTGCGTCCGCCGGGGTATCCGCCTCGCCCTCAGTCCGATTCGGATCCAGGGGTTTTCCGCACGGAATCTTTTCTGGCGCGAGCTTGCCCGCCGCTTCCCGGCAGGACCGGAAACTCTTTTCAAGCTCCGGCTCTCCGTCGCCGTCCGTCCGGTTTTCCGTCTCCGGCGGGGTCGCTTCGGTTACGGGTTCGTCGGCAACCGGCACATCCGGCGGACCATCCGGATTTTCCTGCAACTGCCCGGTTTCGTGCTGCAGCGGGGGAGGCAACATCGGATGACTGTCTTCGATGACCGTGACCGGGCGCATCATGTCGTGGTCTTCATGTTCGAGGAAGTGACAGTGCCAAATATAGTGGCCGGCGTGTTCCTTGAAATGCATAAGGATCGAGGTCATTTTGCCGACATCGGCTTTGACGACATCTTTCCATCCGCGTTCATAGTCACGCGGCGGCTCGAACGGTCCGGTCCATTTGAGGATGCCTTCACTCTCAAATAGCTCCGTATCAAACGGGCGTCTCCCCAAAATCTTGAACTGAACAAGGTGCACATGGATCGGGTGCTGGATCGGCGTCAGGTTCAAGAAATTCCACTTCTCCATACTGTCGAGCGCCGGCTTTTCGGAAGCCGGATCGTGATACATCCGGTCATTGAGCATGAGCATCGGCCGGCCGTATTCATCGGTCGAAGCCGTGAGCGGCAGGTCCCGGACAACCTGGACAAGCTCTTCATTGAGTTCCATGCCGGGTCTGAGGGTTTCGGGAATCCGACTTGTATCTTCTCCGCTCAGCGGAAGGCATACGCGGAACTGCATGACGACGCCTGTGTGCTCATCGGGAGGGAATTCAGTGTCTTCATTGATGAGCTCGAAACACTGTCCGTTCATGCCGGAGAAGTCAATGATGACATCCGTCCGCTCCGCGGGCAGCAGCTCGATGCATGCCAGTTCCGCGGGTGCCTCAAGAAATCCGCCGTCCGTTCCGATCTGGTGGAACACGGCGCCGTTTGACAGGCTCAGGATATAGGGCCGCCTGTTGGAGGCGTTCAGAATGCGGAACCGGTACTTTCTCGGCTCTACGCATAGATGCGGCCACACTTTTCCGTTCACTGTGATGGTGTTGCCGAGCACGCCCGGCGTGATGGACGGATGGACCGTCACCGGAAACGGAGGGGAATCGGGATAAAACAGGCTGCCGTCTTCATTGAACGAACGGTCCTGGATCATGAGCGGGATCTCAAAGTCGCCGCCCGGAAGTCCGAGCCGGTCTTCAAGCGCATCCCGCAGCAGATAAAAGCCGGCAAGGCCCGCGTATACGTTGAGGCGGGTGAGGGACATGGCGTGGTCATGGTACCAAAGAGTGGTACCGGGCTGGTGATTCGTGTAGGAGTGGACGGCTTTCGTGAACTTCGGTCCGGTCAACTCATAGTCTTTCGTGTACCACGCCTCCGGATGTCCGTCACTTTCCCAGGCAACGTTTGCGCCGTGCAGATGGACGACGGTCCGCACGTCCGGTGCATCAAATGAGGAATGTAGCGTCCGGTCAATGGGGAGAAAGTGCTCCTCGGGGAGCCGGTTCAAGTATTTTACATGAGTCGTCCTGTCTTTTCTGGCCTCGATTGTCGGGCCCGGAAGAAGGCCGTTGTACCCCCAGATGGAGGTCGCCGGGAACGAACGGTGGAACCGGTGCAGGTTCTCTTTCATTTCGAGTTCATAATACTGGCCGCCGGGATACTCCCTGTTGGCGACTGGCTGTGCAACAGGCGGTTTCTGGAGTCCGTCGACGAACTTCGGAATCGTCGACGGATCGGCCGGATTCACTCGTCTTGTCATCGCTGGTCATCCTTTCTTGTTTAGCCGCAATCTGATTCTCTATAACGTATGAACAGATTGCTTGGAGGCATGGACATTGAGCGGAAAGATGACAGGCTGACGATTCTCGAACCTGAAGTGAGGGTAGGCTGTGGATAAGAGGAGGGATCGGGCGTGCCGAAAAAACTGATGAAGGCCATCCGGGAGCATGCGCTGCCGCTTGACGAGACGTCCATCGGCAGGCTGGTCGAAGAGGCGGGAGAGGCGGATCTCGTATTGCTCGGGGAGGCATCGCACGGCACCGCGGAGTTCTTCGAGTTGAGGGCGGAGCTGTCGAAGCGGCTGATCCGGGAAAAGGGCTTTACGGTCGTCGCGGTTGAAGGGGACTGGCCGTCCGCGCAGCAGGTGAACCGATACGTCAGGGGCCTCTCCGCGTACAGTTCGGCCGGCGCGATGCTTAAGGCTTCGTTCGTGCGCTGGCCGGAGTGGATGTGGGCGAACCGTGAAGCGGAGCATTTCCTGCAATGGATGAGGGAGGAAAACCGAACCAGGGCGGATGGCGAAAAAGCGGGCTTCTACGGGCTCGATCTGTATAGCCTGTATGAATCGATCGATGAGGTTCTGGGGTTCCTGGAGTCGCGCCCTTCCTACGGGGTGGATTTAAATAAGGCCCGCAAGGCGTTTTCCTGCTTTGAACCGTACAACCGGATGCCGGAGCATTATGCGCTTTCGGCCGCGCGCCTCACGGATGAGTGCATCGGGGAAGTGGCAGATCTGCTTGCTTCCATCCGTGTGCGCGAAGAGCGGGACGGAAACGGAACCGAAGGGGACCTTGACCTGAAAATGAATGCGCTCGTCGCGAAAAATGCGGAAGAGTATTACCGCTCGATGCTGCAGGACGACGCAGTCTCCTGGAACATCCGGGACACCCACATGGCGGAAGTGGCGGCCGGCCTCATCGATCATCACGGGAACGGCACAAAAGTCATCATCTGGGCGCACAATACCCATGTCGGCGATGCTTCCGAAACTTCGATGAACCGGGACGGCATGATCAATCTCGGACAGCTTGTGCGCGAACGGTACGGAAAGGACCGGGTGTTTGCGCTTGGCTTCGGCACGTACGCCGGATCAGTCATCGCCGCGGAGGAATGGGGGCTTCCCTTTGAGCGGATGACGGTGCCGCCGGCCAAGCTGGGCACGTGGGAAGGGCAATGCCACGCGGCGCTCGGTGATGACGGAGTTCTGTTGTTTGATGAAGAAAACCGGCGGCTGTTCTCTGGATGGACCGGCCACCGTGCGATCGGTGTCGTCTACAACCCTGAGTTTGAGGCATACGGCAATTTTGTCTCCTCTCGTGTCGGGCAAAGATACGACGGCTTCGTCTTTTTCAACCGGACAGAGGCCCTTCACCCGCTTTAACCTAAAAGACGTTCCGCACCACCGGTTTCAGCTGGCGGACGGAACGTCTTTTAGGTTACTTTCTTAACTTTTTCACGAGGTCCTCGTCCGGATCGGCGAAGATCGTCTTCTGTTCAAAGTAAATGACGAATCCGGGTTTGGCTCCGTTCGGCTTTTTCACATGACGGATTTCCGTGTAGTCGACCGGCACCGAGGAAGATTCCCGTGCTTTGCTGAACCAGGCGGCAAGCGATGCGGCCTCCTGGATCGTTTGCTCGTCCGGATCCTTGGAGTGGATGACGACGTGGGAGCCCGGGATGTCTTTCGTATGCAGCCACGTGTCACTGCGACCGGCAGTCTTGAACGTGAGGTGATCGTTCTGCTTGTTGTTTTTTCCGACGGAGATCGGAATGCCGCTTGAAGACACAAACGACTCGGGAGCGGGTTTCGCGTCCTTTTTCTTCTTTTTCGACTTGCGTGCCTTCATATAGCCGAGTTCGGCCAGCTCATCGCGGATTTCGTCGATGTCCGAGGCGGATGCCTGGATCACCTGCTGGAGCAACGATTCGAAATAGCCGATGTCTTCCCCGGCCTGCTCGAGCTGCTCTGCGATCTTGATGAGCGCATGCTTGGCCTTGTTGTATTTTGAGTAGTATTTCTGGGCATTCTCCGACGGAGTGAGACGGGGGTCAAGCGGAATTTCAACCGTCCCGCCTTCTTCGTCGTAGTAATTGACCGCGTCCAGCACCGCATCGCCTTTGTTGACGCGGTACAGGTTGGCGGTGATCAGCTCGCCGTACAGCTGATGGCGGTCCAGGCGTCCGGCCTGTTCCTGCTCGGCGCGGAGCTTGACCATTTTGTTTTTCAGCTTCGCAATTTCGTTCTGCAGCCAGCGCTCGAGGTCGCCCGCCTGCTGCTTGACCCGGTCCCGCTCCGACTTGGCGTGATACACCTTGTCAAGCAGCGCCGACAAGGAAGGGAACCTTCGCACTTCGCCGTCCAGGTGCAGCAGTTCGTTGGCCGAAAAGAACGTTTTTCCGCCGGACTCGCACAAATTCGGGCAGTCGCCGCCTTTTTGGAACTCGCCGATGTAGGCACGGTAGGCGGCCAGCTGCTCTTGCTGAGTCAGATTCCGAATCCGGTAAAGCAGCTCCCGGCCGTGCAGTGGGGAGAATCCGGCGATGCTGCGGACAATGTCACCGGGATTGCCGGCCCCGCCGAGGACGCCCAAGATCTCCCCGTCGTCCGCCCCGGCAGGATCCAGCTTGTCCTGGGGCGGTGCCGGCACGAACGGCTGGCCCGGCAGGACCGTCCGGTAGCTGTTCACGGACGGCGGGAGGTGCTTCATGCTGTCGAGGATCAGGTTGCGCGACGGATCGGTCAGGATCAGGTTGCTGTGCCGGCCCATCACTTCCACGTGGATCTCCCGCTCGGTGTCGTCACCGATCTCATCACGGCCCCGGACCGAGATCGTGACGATCCGGTCTGCGCCGGGCTGCCGGATCGACGTGATGACTGCGCCCTCCAGATGTTTTCGCAGGAACATGCAGAAAGTCGGGGGCTGTGCAGGATTGTCGACCGGCTCATCGGTCAGCTGGATCCTGGAATAGGAGGGGTGGATCGAGACGAGCAGCCGGTGGTTGGTCCGTGCCGCCCGGATTGTAAACAGGATTTCCTGCAGGTTCGGCTGCTGGATCTTGGAGATCCGCCCGCCGGTGAGCTGCTGGAGCTCCGCTGTCATTGCCATGGTGAATAAACCGTCAAATGCCATCTGTTTTGCCTCTTTCATTGCGTTTGTTCCCATTTTAGCATTCAGGGGGATGAATATGGTATAATTGCTTCTATCAACGACAACATTCCCGCAGCACAACCGGCAAGGTCCGGGCTGTGTGAGGCGGACAATGAATTGAAGAGGGATCAATCGTTTATGAAAAAAGGACGCGGCCTGCTCATCGTCCTGTCGGGGCCTTCCGGCGTCGGCAAGGGCACGGTGCGCAAAGAATTGTTTTCACAGCCGGACACCAACTACGAATACTCGATTTCGATGACAACCCGGAAGCCGAGGGAAGGAGAAGTGGACGGCAAGGACTACTTCTTCAAGGAACGGGAGGAGTTCGAGCGGCTCATCGGGCAGGGGAAGCTGCTGGAGTACGCTGAATATGTCGGCAACTATTACGGCACTCCGCTCGACTACGTCAATGAGACGCTCGAGGCGGGGCGCGACGTGTTCCTGGAGATCGAAGTCGTCGGCGCGGCGAAAGTGCGCGAGAAAATGCCCGACGGCGTCTTCATCTTCCTGGCTCCGCCGGATCTTTCCGAACTCGAGCAGCGGCTCATCGGGCGCGGGACCGAGACCGACGAGGTCATCCGATCCCGCGTGGAAAAAGCGAGGGAAGAACTCGACATGATGCATCTGTATGATTATGTCGTGGAAAATGACGAAGTGGGCCGGGCCTGCGACCGCGTCAACGCGATCATCACGGCCGAGCACTGCCGCCGGTCCCGTGTGGAACAACGCTATAAACTCATGTTGGAGGGAGAATGATCCGATGACCATGCTTTATCCGTCAATCGATTCGCTGAAACGCCAGATCGACTCAAAATATACCCTGGTGAGCATCGCATCCAAGAGGGCGCGGGAGCTGCAGGAAAAAAACAATCCCCTGCTCGGCGACTACGAAGCCGAAAAGTTCGTCGGCATGGCACTTGAGGAAGTGGCGGAAGGGGTCCTGACAAAGGAAGCCGCAGACGCCAACGTCCAGTACGAAGACGAGATGTAAACATAGCGACAATGAAAACTCCCCGAGAATCTTCGTTCTTTGGGAGTTTTCATTCTGAAAGGAAGTTGCGGAATGCTGAAAAACAAAAAGATCCTCGTTTGTGTGACGGGCGGCATCGCCGTATACAAAGCCGTGGCACTCACAAGCAAGCTGGCGCAGGCGGGGGCGGATGTGAAAGTGATCATGAGCGAATCCGCGACCCGGTTCGTCAATCCGCTCAGCTTTCAGGTCATGTCGAGAAATGATGTGTATCTGGATACGTTCGATGAAAAAGATCCGTCCGTCGTCGCCCATATCGACCTGGCGGATTGGGCCGACCTCGTCATCGTCGCCCCGGCAACCGCCAATGTCATCGGTAAGCTGGCAAACGGGATTGCGGACGACATGGTGACGACGACGCTGCTCGCAGCCACTTCGGAAGTGTGGATCGCCCCTGCGATGAATGTGCATATGTACGGACATCCGGCCGTCGGGCGCAACATCGGCCGGCTGCATGAAGACGGCTTCCGCTTCATCGAGCCGTCGGAGGGATTCCTCGCTTGCGGCTATGTCGGAAAAGGGCGCCTGGAAGAACCCGAACGCATCGTGGAGCTTGTGGAAGCCCGCTTCCGGGAAGAAGGCCAACAAGACCTTCCGCAGATTCTTGAAGGGAAGAAGGTCATCGTGACCGCCGGGCCGACGCGGGAGCGCATCGATCCGGTGCGCTATGTCTCGAATTTCTCAAGCGGCAAAATGGGCTATGCGATGGCGGAAGCCGCAGCGGCACTCGGCGCCGAAACGGTGCTCGTGACCGGTCCCGTCGAGCTGGAAGTCCCTGTGGGAGTCCGGGCGGTCCGGGTGGAAAGCGCACAGGACATGCTGGAGGCCGTCCTTGCGGAATTTGACTCGGCCGATGCAGTGATCAAGGCGGCGGCCGTCGCCGACTACCGGCCGAAGACCGTCCATGCCGGCAAGATGAAAAAGCAGGAAGGCGATTCTCTCATCGAGCTTGAACGGACGGCGGATATCCTGAAGACGCTCGGACGGCGGAAGAATCACCAGTGTCTCATCGGATTCGCGGCGGAAACGGACCGTGTCGAAGAATATGCGAGAGGCAAGCTGGAGCGCAAAAATCTGGATTACATCATCGCCAACGACGTGACGGACCCTGCCGGCGGCTTCGGCAGCGAAACGAATGTCGTCACACTGTTTGGCAGGGACGGCACGGCCGTTCCGTTCCCGGCCATGGACAAAAAAGCGCTTGCGATGAAATTGCTCGAACGGATTTTCGGGGGTGCCCGGGATGATCGCTGAAGTGATCACCGATGTATCGGCACACCCTGTCGACCGGCCGTTCGACTATATCGTCCCCGAACGGATGGAGGCGGTGATCGAACGCGGCGCACGCGTGAAGGTTCCGTTCGGCAACCGGAAAGTGCTCGGGTTCGTCACGGCATTCAAAGACACGAGCGATGTTCCGGTGAACAAGCTGCGGCCGGTCGACGAACTGCTCGACCTGGAGCCCGTCCTGTCGACGGAAATGCTGGAGCTTGCCGACTGGATGAGGGAGACGACACTCTGCTTTGAAATCGATGCCTTGCAGGTGATGCTTCCGTCCGCACTGCGGGCAAAATACGAAAAGGTCATCCACATAATCCGGGCGGAGCAACTGGGAGAAGAGGTCGCCCGGTTTGTCGGCAGCCGGAAAACAGTCGCCGTGAAGGAATTCCCCGAACCGATGCTGCCGGCACTGAAACGGCTGGCAAAAGAAGGGGCCGTCTCCATCGAAACGGCGATCCGTCAGCGGACAGCGGTCAAAAAGGAACGGGTTCTTGTAATTGCCGGGCCTGAACAACTGGATCATGTCCATGCGTTGGTGAAAAAAGGGGCCCGTCGCCAGGCGGAACTGCTGGAATGGCTGCAGTCGCATGCAGGTGAAACGATTCCTTCACGTGACGTCATGGAAATGACCGGCACGACGCGTGCGACCGTCAGGGCGCTCATCGAAAAAGGCGCGGCGGCCGAGGAGCAGGTGGAAGTGTACCGGAAGCCGGAAGTCGGCCTTCTGCCGGAGGCGGCCGGCGATCCGGTCGTCCTGACCGGTGAGCAGGCAGATGCGGTCGGCCGCATTTCCGCATCTGCCGACGAAGGCCGGGAAGAAACGTTCCTCCTCCACGGAATCACGGGAAGCGGCAAAACGGAAGTGTACATGCAGGTGATCCGACGTGTGCTCGAGCAGGGAAAGGAAGCGATCGTCCTCGTTCCGGAGATTTCGCTGACACCGCAGATCACTTCCCGTTTCAAAAAACGGTTCGGCCCGCTCGTGGCGGTCATGCACAGCGGGCTGTCCGCCGGAGAGAAATACGATGAATGGCGGAAAATCCAGCGCGGTGAAGTCAAGGTCGTCGTCGGCGCGAGATCCGCGGTGTTCGCGCCCTTCAGGAATATAGGGGTCATCATCCTCGATGAAGAGCACGAATCGAGCTACAAGCAGGAAGACAGCCCCCGCTATCATGCGCGGGATGTGGCGATCCGGCGTGCAAAAATGCACGGCTGCCCGGTCATCCTCGGGAGCGCCACCCCGTCGCTTGAATCGTTCGCCCGGGCACACAAGGGCGTCTACACGCTTTTGAGCCTGACGGAGCGGGCAAAGCAGCAGCCGCTTCCGGAAGTCCGGATCGTCGATATGCGGGAGGAGCTGAAAAACGGCAACCGGTCGATGTTCTCCGTCGAGCTGGCGGAGGCGATCCGGGACCGGCTGGAAAAGGGTGAGCAGACCGTTCTGTTCCTGAACAGAAGAGGCTATTCGTCGTTTGTCCTCTGCCGGGACTGCGGAACCGCCGTCCAGTGCCCGAACTGCGACATTTCGCTGACGTACCACCGGGCGACCGAACGGCTGCAGTGCCATTACTGCGGACACGAAGAGCAAGTCCCGCTCACTTGTCCGGAATGCGGAAGCGAACACATCCGCTTTTTCGGCACCGGGACACAGAAAGTGCAGGAGGAGCTTCACCGACTCCTGCCCGAGGCGCGCGTGCTCCGGATGGATGTGGACACGACCCGGCAGAAAGGCTCCCACGAAAAGCTGCTCCGGCAGTTCGGCGAAGGGGAGGCCGACATTCTGCTCGGGACGCAGATGATTGCAAAAGGCCTGGACTTTCCGAACATCACCCTTGTCGGAGTGCTTTCGGCCGATACGATGCTGCGCCTGTCCGATTTCCGTGCCGCCGAAAAGACATTCCAGCTGCTCACCCAAGTGAGCGGCCGCGCCGGGCGGCATGAAAAAGAGGGCGAAGTGTACATCCAGACCTACGCGCCGGAGCATTATGCGGTGGAACTGGCCAAGGACCAGGCGTTCGAGCCGTTCTACGGCATCGAGATGGCCAACCGGAAACGATTCTCCTATCCGCCTTTCTACTATATAACGCTCATCCGCTTTTCCCATGAGGACCTGATGACTGTGTCGGACAGGGCTCAAAAAGCAGTCGCCTGGCTCACGGACAAGCTGGGACCGGACTCGCTCATCATCGGTCCGACCGCATCGGAAGTGGCCCGCGTGAACAATAGATATCGCTATCAATGTCTGATAAAATACAAAAAAGAACCGAAGCTGGCCGGCGTTCTGACGGATCTCGTGCAGATTTACCGGAACACCTGGATGAAGGAAGGGCTCCTCATGTCGATCGATATGAACCCTTCTTCCATTTCATGAGCCGGCTAAGCGGAAAAGAGGAATGTTCAAATGGCAATCCGGAAAATAGTGGAACACCCGTCGCCGATCCTGAGCAAGCCGTGCAAACCGGTGACTGATTTCGGCGCGGAACTGCATGCGCTGCTCGATGACATGTATGAAACGATGATCGAGGCGGACGGCATCGGCATAGCGGCACCCCAGGTGGGGGAAGGGATCCGTGCGGCGATCGTCGACCTCGGAGAAGGCCAGGATCCGATCTGGCTGATCAACCCGGAAGTTGTGGCAACCGGGGGATCCGAGACGGACATCGAAGGGTGTCTCAGCTTTCCGGGACTGTACGGTGAAGTGGAGCGCCCGTTTCATGTGAAGGTCCATGCACAGGAGCGGGACGGCTCCTGGTACGAGCTGGAGGCGGAGGATTATGAGGCGAGGGCGATCCTGCATGAGATCGACCACCTCGACGGAGTTCTGTTTGACTCGAAAATCATCCGCATCGTGACCGAAGAGGAACTGGAAGAAATGGCGGCCGAAGAGGAGGGGAGCGAATGACCCGCATCATATTCATGGGCACGCCTGATTTTTCGGCGCCCGTTCTCCGCATGCTCATCGAAGAGGGCTATGAAGTGCCGGCGGTCGTCACGCAGCCGGACCGCCCCGTCGGGAGAAAGCGGATCCTGACGCCTCCTCCCGTGAAAGAAGAGGCGCTCCGCCTCGGTCTGCCCGTCCTCCAGCCGGAAAAACTGAGGGGTTCAACAGAATTGGACGAAATCATTGCACTCGCGCCTGATCTCGTCGTCACGGCGGCATATGGACAGATTCTGCCGAACGAGTTACTCGATGCCCCCCGGCTCGGCTGCCTCAACGTCCATGCCTCGCTCCTGCCGGAATACCGCGGCGGTGCACCGATCCACCAGGCGATCATCGACGGCTGCACGGAGACGGGCGTCACGATCATGTACATGGCGGAAAAACTGGACGCCGGCGACATCATCTCCCAGATCCGCGTGCCGATCGGTCCGGATGATGACACGGGAGAGTTGTTCCAACGTCTGTCCGAAGCCGGGACGCGGCTCCTGAAAGAAACGCTGCCATCCGTCGTGGCCGGCGAAAATGACCGGATCCCGCAAGATCATTCCAGGGCAACGTTCGCCGGCAACATCGGGCGGGAGCAGGAAAAGATCGACTGGTCGATGCCGGCCGCTTCCGTTCACAACCAGATCCGGGGACTGCGGCCGTGGCCGGGCGCCTTCACAGAGCATGAAGGAAAAACGATGAAGATCTGGCGCTCGGAGACCGTTCCGGGAAGGAAAGGGGCGGAACCGGGTGAAGTCATCTCCGTCAAAGGCGGGGCAATCACCGTCCAGGCCGGCGACGGACATGCCCTGCGCATCACGGAGCTTCAGCCGTCCGGCAAAAAACGGATGGACGCAGCCGGGTTCCTGAACGGTGCCGGCGCTTCGCTTGCCGAAGGAGTGCGGTTCGGATGAGCCGCAGGAGAGACGGCAAACGCCAAGGATCTGTCCGGGACGCGGCGCTGGATATCCTGATGGCGGTGAGCCGGGACCAGGCCTACAGCAACCTGCTCCTGCACCGGGCAATCGAAGATTACAAGCTGGATGCGAAGGACCGGGCGCTTCTGACCGAACTGACCTACGGCACGCTGCAGCACAGACTGACGCTGGATTATTACCTGGAACCGTTCATCCGGGGAAAAATTGAGGATTGGGTGCGCGAACTGCTGCGGCTGTCCGTCTACCAGCTCGTGTACCTTGAGCGCATTCCCGACCACGCAGTCGTCAACGAGTCGGTGGAAATCGCCAAGCGCCGCGGTCACAAAGGAATCGCTTCCATGGTGAACGGCGTCCTGCGTGCCGTGATCCGCAACGGCGTTCCCGGCACAGATGAAATCCGGGACTGGACGGAACGGGTCTCAATCGAATCGAGCCACCCGGAATGGCTCATCCGCAGATGGGCGGATCAGTACGGACGCGGGGAAACAGAGCGTATGGCGGCCGCGAACAACACGCCGCCCGTCCAGACGGTCCGGGTGAACCGGACGAAAGGGAGTGCGGAAGAAGCTCTTTCGTCGCTCCGCGAAGACGGCTTTGAGGCGCAGGCGAGCCCGGTCGTGCCCGGCGCCGTCCGGATCAGCGGCGGCAATGCGGCCAGAAGCCGGGCGTTCAGCGAAGGCCTCATCACGATCCAGGATGAAAGCTCGATGCTGCCGGCGATGGCGCTCGGCGCAGAGCCCGGTATGCGGGTGCTCGACATGTGCGCCGCACCGGGCGGGAAAACAACGCATATCGCGGAACTGATGGACGACCGGGGCGAAGTGTTCGCCTATGATCTCCATCCGCACAAAGTGAAGCTGATCGAGGAGAACGCGGAACGGCTCGGGCTCCGCAGCATCCGGACCGGCACTGCCGACAGCCGGAAACTGTCCGGAGAACTGGAACCGGGTTCATTTGACCGGATCCTGGTGGATGCCCCGTGCAGCGGCCTGGGAGTGATCCGGCGCAAGCCGGACATCAAATATGCAAAATCCGAACAGGACATCAGCGGCCTGCCGGACATCCAGCTGAGCCTGCTCGGCGAGGCCCAAAAGCTGCTGAGGCCGGGCGGGATCCTCGTCTACAGCACGTGCACGGTGGACCGGGAAGAAAACAGGGAAACGGCCGCAAGGTTCCTTAAAGCATTCCCGGACATGGAGAAGCTCGGACTGGGCAATGTCCTTCCGGATGGGCTTCGCCTTGAAGACGGGATGCTCCAGGTTTTGCCGCAGGATTTCGGCGGCGACGGGTTCTTCGTCGCCGCATTCAGGAAACGAACGGAATGAGCCGCCGGCACCTGCCGGGGAAGCGGGGGATTCATTTGGAATTTGCAGTGCGAACACATGTAGGAATGAAAAGGCGGATCAACGAGGACCATGCATCCGTTTTTACAAGAGAAAACGGCCGTATTCTTTTGGCGATCGTCGCCGACGGAATGGGCGGCCATAAAGGCGGAGACACGGCGAGCCGCATGGCGGTGGAGGGCATGAAGCGGAAGTTCGAGGAAGCCGACATCGTCACGCTCTCGACGCATGAAGGCCGGGCCGCCTGGCTGTCCGGCACGGCCGAGCTTCTCAACCGCGAACTGTACGAGCATTCGCTTGAACACGAAGAATGCCGGGGGATGGGCACGACGCTGGAGGCGGCGATCGTCTCGGGTGCCGAGGCGACAGTCTGCCATCTCGGGGACAGCCGGACCTATCTCATCCGCCGCGACGGTGCAGTGCAGCTGACGAAAGACCACTCCCTCGTGAATATGCTCGTGGAGAACGGGGAAATCACGGAAGAGGAAGCGGTGCTGCATCCGAAGCGCAATGTGATCATGAAAGCGCTCGGGACCGATGCGGAAGCGGAGCCGGACATCCTGCCTGCCGAGCTCGATCGCGGCACGGCGCTTCTTCTCTGTTCTGACGGACTGAGCAACAAGCTGACCGGAAACGAAATGGCGGATGCGGTCCTTTCGGGCGGCACGGCCGGTGAACGGGCGGATGCGCTCGTCGGCACCGCGAATGAACGGGGCGGGGAAGACAATATTTCCGTCGTCCTCGTGGACCGCGGTGTCCGGGAGGGGGATGTCCGATGATCGGAAAGCGGATCAGCGGGCGCTATGAAGTCCTCGGCCTGCTCGGCGGCGGCGGGATGTCCACGGTTTATCTTGCCAGGGATATGATCCTGGACCGCCCGGTCGCAATCAAAATCCTCCGATACGACCTGGCGGACGAAGAAGAATTGAGGAAGCGGTTCCACCGGGAAGCGCTGTCCGCCACGAGTCTCATCCACCCGAACATCGTCAACATTTACGATGTCGGGGAAGACGGAGACCTTCACTATCTGGTCATGGAGTATGTAGAGGGACAGACCCTCAAAGAATATATTCAGGAAAAAGCCCCTCTTCCCGCCGCCCGCGCAGTGGACATCATGATGCAGCTGTGCGAAGGGATTTCCGCAGCCCATCTTCACGGCATCATCCACCGCGACATCAAGCCGCAGAACATCTTGATGGACCTTGACGGGAACGTGAAGCTCACCGACTTCGGCATCGCGATGGCGCTTTCCGCCACGGCGCTCACCCGCACGAATTCCGTCATGGGGACCGTGCATTACCTCTCGCCGGAGCAGGCACGCGGCGGCATTGCGACAAAGCGGTCGGATTTGTATTCGCTCGGCATCGTCCTCTATGAAATGCTGACCGGAAAGCTCCCGTTTTCCGGGGAGTCGCCGGTGTCGATCGCCCTGAAACACCTCCAGGAAGAGACGCCGCCGGTCAGGGATGAGCGGCCGGATATTCCGCAGAGCCTGGAAAATGTCATTTTGAAGGCAACCGCAAAAGACGCGGCGCACCGGTATCCGTCCGCCGAGGCGATGCTGAAGGACCTCAGGACCGTGCTGTCGCCGGAGCGCAAGGACGAGGCAAAGTTCATCCCGCCTCCCCCTGATGACGATGCGACGAAGGCGATGCCGGCCATCCGGGATCTGCCGGGTGCGGATCCGGGGGACACCCGGGTGCCCGAACCCGCAGCACCGGCAACCGCCGTGCCGCCGGTGCCGAAAGAAGAGAAAAAAAGGAAAAAGAAAAAATGGCCCTGGCTCATCGGAGGCGTCGTCCTCCTCGCTGCGCTCGTGGCCATCCTGCTTTATTCGCTCGGTGTGTTTGCCCCGAAACAGGCGGATGTGCCCGATGTCGCCGGCAAGCCGCTCGAGGAAGCGGTGTCGCTCATACAGGATGCAGGATTTGAAATCGGCAAGCAGACCGAAGAAAATTCGCCCGACGTGGAAAAAGGCGCCGTGATCCGCACTTCACCGGCGGCAGGCAAGACGAGAGACCTTGGAACCGGGATCGACCTGGTCGTCAGCGCAGGGGAAAAGCCCGTCAAACTGACCGACTTCACCGGCCGCGACCTGGATTCCATTTCGGATATCCTGGATGAATTCGGCTTTAAAAACGTCCGGACCGAGAACGAGTTTTCCGATGAGCCGGAGGGGACCATCATCCGCCAGGATCCAAAAGCGGAAGAGGAGATCATCCCTTCCGAAACCGAGCTCGTCCTGACCTTGAGCAGCGGCATCGAGAAAATCAAGACGAAGGATTTGTCCGGATTCGATGAGGCCGAGCTGAATGAATACGCCCGGACTTCCGGCTTCAACATCCGGATCACGGCGGAACGTCCATCCGATTCGGTCGAGGCGGGGAAGGTCATTTCCCAGGAGCCGGCAGCCGGAACGGAACTGGAGCGCGGAGAGACGATCCAGGTGGTGCTTTCCAAAGGTCCTGAGTCCAATCCGGTCAAGACGTTCATCCAGGGCGTCACAATCCCGTATGAGCCGGCGGAAGAAGGCGCCGAGCAAACCGTGACCATCTATATCAGTGACCTGTCGCACAAAATCGAGGAACCTGCCGAAGAGTTCAAGATCACGGAAGACACGACAAAGCGGATCCGCATGGAGATCAAGGAAGGCGGAAGCGCCTCGTACCGGATCGAACGGGACGGCCAGGTCATTGCCGAGGAGACGATCCCGTATGAATGACGGCGGACAAGGAAAGGGAAGGTGAAAGTTTGGAGAACGGACAGATCCGAAAAGCGCTGAGCGGATTTTACTACGTGTACGACAACGGCCGGGTCATCCGAAGCCGGGGAAGGGGCGTGTTCCGCAACCGGGGGGTGACCCCGCTCGTCGGCGACTTCGTGGACTATGAGGCGGACGGGGACAATGACGCCGTGATCACGCACGTCCACGAGCGGAAAAACGAACTTGTCCGGCCCCCGATCGCCAACGTCGATCAGGCGCTGCTCGTTTTTTCAATGAAAGAACCCGACTTTGCACCGAGGCTGCTGGACCGCTTCCTGACGGTCATCGAATCGTACGGAGTGGAGCCGATCATCTGCCTGACCAAAGGGGACCTGCTCGGCGAAGAAGATTCCAGGAAGCTCCGGCCGTATGTTGATTACTACAGTGGAATCGGCTATCCGGTCATTGAAACCCGGATCGGGGACGACGGGCTCGCAGCAACAATCCGGCCGTTCCTGGAGGGGAAGACGACCGTCCTCACCGGTCAGTCCGGGGTCGGGAAGTCAACGCTTTTGAACTCGCTCATGCCGGAGCTGGAACTGAAGACGGACGAGATTTCGGATGCGCTCGGCCGCGGGCGCCATACGACCCGCCATGTGGAGCTCATCGAATACGGCGGCGGCCTCGTGGCGGACACGCCCGGATTCAGCTCTCTTGATTTTGAACATATGGAAAAAGAAGACCTGTCGGATTGTTTCATCGAGTTTGCCGAGCTGTCCGAACAGTGCAAGTTCAGGGGCTGCCTGCACCTGAAAGAACCGAAATGCGCAGTGAAGGCCGCAGTCGAAGCCGGGGATGCCGCCCGGTTCCGCTACGACGACTATGTGCTGTTCCTGCAGGAAATCATTGACCGAAAGCCGAGGTATCCTTCATGATCAAAATCGCACCCTCCATCTTGTCCGCAGACTTCGCAAAACTGGCAGAAGAAGTGAAAGAAGTCGAACGTGCGGGCGCAGACTATATCCATATCGATGTCATGGACGGCCATTTCGTTCCGAACATCACATTTGGCCCGCTGGCCGTCCGGGCGCTCCGTCCCGTGACGGAGCTGCCGCTTGACGTTCACCTCATGATCGAGAATCCGGACCGCTATATCCCGGAATTTGCTGAAGCGGGGGCGGACATCATCACCGTGCATGCAGAAGCATGCCCGCATCTGCACAGAACCGTCCAGCTCATCCGCTCGCACGGCGTGAAGGCGGGGGTCGTGCTGAACCCGCACACACCGCCGGATGTGCTGGATTATGTGATCGGCGAGCTGGACATGGTCCTGATCATGACGGTGAACCCCGGTTTCGGCGGACAGTCGTTCATCCGGGAAGTCGTGCCGAAGATCGAGCGCACTGCGGCCATGATCAAAGAACGCGGCCTGGACACCGAAATTGAAGTGGACGGCGGCGTCACCGAAGACACCGTCGCCGAATGTGCGCGTGCCGGCGCCACGGTATTCGTCGCCGGTTCCGCCATCTTCGGGAAGGAAGACCGGCCGGCCGCCCTTCAGGGAATCCGGAACGCGGCTGCAGCTGCCCTGCAATGACGGCGGAAGCGGTGATCGTGGCGGGGGGCCCAAAGAGCGGCATCCCGCCGCTTGAAAACCTCTCCCGGCCGGATGCCGTGTTTTACGGAGCCGACCGGGGAGCGCTGCGTCTTGTGAGGAGCGGGATCCGACCGGTCGTTTCCGTCGGTGATTTTGACTCTGTTTCGGAGCTGGAGCTCGAGGAGATCCGTTCGGGGAGCGGCCGTCTTCTCCGGATGCCGGCGGAAAAAGACGAAACCGACACCGAGCTGGCGCTGCTTGAGGCGGTGGCTGCGGGGCCGGATCGGATCACGCTGACCGGTGTGACGGGCGGCCGGCTTGACCACGCCCAGTCCGCCCTGCACGCGGTATGCCGGTTGCAGGCCGCCCATCCGGAGATCCGCTTCAGGATCCTCGACCGGTTCAATGAGCTGACTTTTCTGCTCCCCGGGGAGAACAGGATCAGAAAGCGGGCGGAATTTCCTTATGTCTCTTTCTTTTCTTTCGGGGAACGGGTGGAGGGGATGACCCTTCGCGGGTTCCGCTATGAAGCGGACGGCGGCCTTCTCTTGCCGGGCACGACCCTATATACGAGCAATGAGCTGCTTTCGGAGGTCTGTACTATCTCATTCCAGACAGGCATATGTTTGATGATAAGAAGCACCGATGCCTGAAAGGAGCGGAAAAAATGAGAGTGTACACGTTCCGGCTGCCCAAAATGGTGAGCAGCGTTGCTAGAAGATGCATGCAGCTGTTCTTCAAGGAGGAAAGCAGCAGCAGTGCCCCGACCGTCCAAAAGAAGAAGCGCAAACGCAAAATGCCGGGCTGACATTATGTCAGCCCGGCATTTTCACTTGCTTTATCAAAGGTCACACACGCTCGACTTTGCCGGATTTCAGCGCACGGGCGGATACCCATACACGCTTCGGCTTGCCATCGACCATGATGCGCACTTTCTGGAGGTTGGCACCCCAAGTGCGGCGGTTGGCGTTCATAGCGTGGGAGCGCTTGTTGCCTGCAACGGCTTTGCGTCCGGTCACTACACATTGCTTGGACATATGATTTCCCTCCTCTTCGGTGAAGATGAAGACGGTTCTTCCTTGCGTCATCTCACATACTAAAATAATTTATCACAAAGAGGGAGCCGTTGCAACACGAAACAGGGAGTTCATCAAGAAAAAAACCTTTACACTGCGAAAGACCCCGTCGGGATGCGCCTTTTCTAATAGTGGACGGTATAGTACAATGACGATAGTCAAATTGGACTTTAGGAGGCGTTACCATGTCGATCGGACTGGAAAATGAATTCGGCAAAATTGAAATTTCGAATGATGTGATCGCCCAGGCGGCCGGCGGCGCAGCCGTTGAATGCTATGGAATCGTCGGAATGGCATCGAGGCATCAGATCCGCGATGGCCTGACTGATATTCTCCGGAAAGAGAACTTCACCAAAGGCGTCATCGTGCGAAATGTCGGCGATGACCTCCATATCGACATGTATGTGATCGTCGGGTACGGAACGAAAATTACCGAAGTCGCTTACCAGGTCCAGTCAAAAGTGAAATATACGCTGAGCAGGCTGCTCGGAATGGCGGTAGGCTCCGTCAACATTTTTGTCCAGGGAGTCCGTGTGACGAACCTGTAAAAGGAGGAAGCGAACGGTTATGAAACATTTAAACGGGCATCGATTTGCGGAGATGGTGAAGATGGGCTCCCATCACCTGTCCGATAACGCAGATTACGTTGATTCGCTCAACGTGTTCCCGGTCCCGGACGGCGACACGGGAACGAATATGAACTTGTCCATGACTTCCGGCGCAAAAGAAACGGAACGCGTCGCAGAAGATCATATCGGCAAAACCGCGCAGGCTTTGGCGAAGGGTCTCCTGATGGGCGCCCGCGGAAACTCGGGCGTCATCCTGTCCCAGCTTTTCCGTGGCTTCAGCAAGGAGATCGAGCAGGAGGAAGAGCTGACCGCCAAAACATTCGCAGGCGCTTTCCAGGCAGGCGTGGACACGGCCTATAAGGCGGTCATGAAGCCGGTGGAAGGGACCATCCTGACAGTCGCGAAAGACGCGGCAAGAAAAGCGGTCGAAACGGCCGAGGCAGATGAAGACCTCATTCGTGTCATGGAAGCGCTCACCGACGAAGCCAGGGCATCCCTCAAGCGCACGCCGGACCTGCTGCCCGTATTGAAGGAAGTCGGCGTTGTCGACAGCGGCGGACAGGGACTCGTGTTCGTCTATGAAGGATTCCTCGCGGCGATGAAGGGCGAAAAGCTTCCCGAGCGCAGCGCAGAAGTTTCGATGGACGACCTCATCAGCGCCGAGCACCACAAAAGTGTGCAGGCCTTCATGGATACATCCGACATCGAATTCGGCTACTGCACGGAGTTCATGGTGCGCTTTGAAAAGGACAAGACGGAGAACCATCCGTTCGATGAACAGAAATTCCGCGAAGACCTGAGCGGATATGGAGATTCGCTGCTCGTCATCTCGGATGACGAACTCGCAAAAGTACATATCCACTCCGAAGAGCCGGGCGACGTGCTCACCTACGGCCAACGGTACGGCAGTCTCATCAACATCAAAATCGAGAACATGCGCCAGCAGCACACCGCAATCGTCGGGGAAGGCCACCGGGCAGAACGGCCGGCAAAGACTGGCGAGACCCATCCGTATGCCGTCATCACGGTGTCGATGGGACCGGGGATCGCAGAACTCTTCAAGAGCATCGGTGCCTCCGCGGTGATCGAAGGCGGCCAGACGATGAATCCGTCGACAGAAGACATCGTTGAAGCGATCCGCCGGGTCGGCGCCGAACGGGCGCTTATCCTGCCGAACAACAAGAACATCATCATGGCTGCCGAACAGGCGGCGGAAATGGCCGGAATCGAAGCGGCCGTCGTGCCGACAAAGACGGTGCCGCAGGGCCTGGCGGCCATTCTTGCATTCAATCCGGAAGCCACTGTCGAGGAAAATGCCAATGCGATGACATCCGCTTTTTCCCATGTGCGGACAGGCCAGGTGACTACGGCGGTTCGCGACACCACAATCGACGGCGTCGCCATCCAAAAAGACGACTTCATGGCGATTGCGGAAGGGAAAATCGTCAAGTCCGGGGCTTCTCTCGACGAAGTGACCCGGTCCCTGCTCGACGGTCTGATCGACGGCGATTCGGAGATTGTGACCATCTTGTACGGCACCGGTGCGACCGCTGAAGAAGCAGAGCGGCTCGCTTCCCATATCGAAGCAAGCCACCCGGAAGTGGAAGTGGAAATCCACGACGGCAAACAGCCGCTTTACCCGTATATCCTCTCGGTGGAGTGAATGGACGGCGCACCGCATTCCGGTGTGCCGTTTCAACAAAGCGCCGGAAAGCGCTTTCAAGACGAACGTGTGTTTTGAGTCTGGTGCCGAAATCGTGTAAAATAAGAAAAGAGAGTCCTGAAGGAGGACAACCATCGATGAAATTCAGATCAGTGTTCGATATCATCGGCCCGGTCATGGTCGGGCCGTCTTCATCCCATACGGCGGGCGCCGCCCGGATCGGCCGCGTCGCCAGGACCCTGTTCGGCCGTCAGCCGGAATGGGCGGAAATCCGTTTGTACGGATCGTTTGCCGAGACATACAAAGGCCACGGAACCGATGTGGCGATTGTCGGCGGCCTGCTTGACTATGATACCGATGACGACCGGATCCGCACGGCCTTTGAAGATGCCGAACGGCTCGGAATGCGGTATGAATTCATAGCCGAGGAAGAGGAGCCGGAGCATCCGAACACGGCGAAGCTGCGGATCGGCGACAAAGACGGGGAAATGGAACTGACGGGCATCTCGATCGGCGGAGGCAAGATGGAAGTGACCGAGCTGAACGGCTTTCCACTCCGTTTGACCGGCCATTATCCGGCGCTTCTCATCGTGCACCATGACCGGCCCGGCGTGATTGCCGGCGTGAGCAACGCACTGGCCGCCGAGGGCATCAACATCGCCCATATGGAATGCGGCCGGAAAGAAAAAGGGGAGATGGCGCTCATGGTCATCGAGGTTGACCAGATCATCGACGAGGCCATGATCCGCCTGATCTCCGGACTGGACAATGTGACGCAAGTCTCGATTCTTGCAGACTAACAAAGGGGGAATCCCGTTGGATATTTTATTCTCATCGGTCAAAGAGCTGGTCGCGCTTGCGGAGGAATCCGGCAAGCCGATTTCGGAAATCATGATCGAGCAGGAGATGCAGATTACAAAGCGGACGAGAGAACAGGTCGTCTCGCAGATGGAACGCAACCTGGAAGTCATGGAGGAGGCGGTTGAGAAGGGGCTGAAGGGCGTCCACTCGACTTCCGGACTGACCGGCGGAGATGCGGTGCTGCTCCAGACGTATATCAAGAGCGGCAATTCGCTGTCGGGCGATCTGCTGCTCGACGCGGTCAGCAAAGCCGTCGCGACCAATGAAGTGAACGCGGCGATGGGCATGATTTGCGCCACGCCGACCGCCGGGGCAGCAGGCATCGTGCCGGGGACGCTGTTCGCGGTGAAGGAAAAGCTGAATCCGACGCGGGAGCAGATGGTCAACTTCCTCTTCACGTCGGGCGCTTTCGGTTTCGTTGTCGCTAACAACGCGTCGATCTCGGGAGCGGCGGGCGGCTGCCAGGCGGAAACCGGCTCCGCCGCCTCGATGGCTGCGGCCGCCATCGTGGAGATGGCGGGCGGTACGCCCCAGCAGAGCGCGCATGCCTTCTCGATCGTCATGAAAAACATGCTCGGCCTCGTCTGTGACCCGGTTGCCGGCCTTGTCGAAGTGCCGTGCGTCAAGCGTAACGCAATGGGAGCCGCGAAGGCGCTCGTCGGTGCGGACATGGCGCTTGCGGGTATCGTCAGCGTGATCCCGACGGACGAAGTGATCGAGGCGATGCACCGGATCGGCCGTTCGATGCCTTCCGCACTGCGTGAAACGGCCAAGGGCGGCCTTGCGGCGACGCCGACCGGCAAGCGGCTCGAATCGGAAATCTTCGGAAAGAAGGCAGCCGAAAGTGGCGTTGAGTGACCCTGTCGATACCCTGAAGGGAATCGGAAGGGAAGCGGCGAAGAATCTGGGGGAACTCGGAATCGAAACAGTCGGTGACCTGGTCATGCACTTTCCGTACCGGCACGATGACAACCGTTTGAAAGACCTGGCGGAAACGCCGCATGAAGAACGCGTCACCATTGAAGGAAGGGTCGAAAGCGAACCTTCCGTTTTCTTTTCCGGGCGCAATAAATCCCGCCTGCAGATCCGGATGCTGGCCGGACGCCATCTCGTCAAGGCCGTGTTTTTCAACCAGCATTATCTGAAAGACCGGCTCGCCCCGGGCATGACGATCACCGTAACCGGAAAATGGGACCGCGGCCGGCAAATCATCAACGTCAGCTCGTTCAAGGACGGCCCGAAGCGGGAAGGCGAGGATTTCGAGCCGGTGTACAGCCTGAAAGGCGGCATGCACCAGAAGACTTTCAGGAGATACATGAGGGCCGCATTGGATGCGGTCGCCGGAGAGATTGAAGACTGCCTGCCCGCTGAAATCCGGGACGGCTACCGGCTGCCCGGCATGGAAGAAGCCATCGAAGGCATGCACTTCCCGAAGAGCGCCGAACACGTGAAGCACGCCCGCCGCCGGTTTGTCTATGAGGAATTCCTCGGCTATCAGCTCAAGATGCAGGCGATGAAAAAAGTGAGGAAGGAAGCGGGGCAGGGGGCGGTGCTGCATTATGACATCGACAGGCTCCGACGGTTCATCGACTCGCTGCCGTTTGAATTGACGGGCGCGCAGAAACGCGTCGTCAACGAATTGTGCGCGGAACTGAAGGAACCCGTGCGCATGAACCGGCTTCTCCAGGGTGATGTCGGTTCCGGCAAAACGGCGGTGGCGGCGATTGCGCTCTATGCCGCCATCACTGCCGGCGCTCAGGGGGCGCTCATGGCCCCGACCGAAATTTTGGCTGAACAGCATGCCCAGACACTGGCAGACTGGCTGGAGCCGCACGGAGTCCGGATTGCCCTGTTGTCGGGCTCCACGAAGGCGAAGGCCCGTCGCATCATCCTTGAACAGCTGGCGTCCGGGGAACTGGATCTCGTGATCGGCACGCATGCCCTCATCCAGCCTGATGTTTCATTCAAGCGGCTCGGCCTCGTCATCACCGACGAGCAGCACCGTTTCGGGGTGGCCCAGCGCCGCGTCCTGAAGGAAAAGGGCGAGGATCCGGACGTCCTGTTCATGACCGCGACCCCGATCCCGCGCACGCTTGCCATCACCGCATTCGGAGAAATGGATGTCTCGGTGCTGGACGAGATGCCGGCGGGCCGCCAGCCGATCGAAACGTACTGGACAAAGCGCGACTCGCTCACCGCCGTGCTCCGCAGAATGGGGGACGAACTCGGCGCAGGCAGGCAGGCGTATGTCATCTGTCCGCTCATCGAGGAGTCCGACAAACTGGATGTCCAGAACGCTGTTGATATGTACGACCAGATCCGACAATACTTTGGCGGCCGTTTCCGGGTCGGACTCATGCACGGACGGCTGCATCCCGATGAAAAAGAACAGGTGATGCGTGAATTTGCAGAGGGCCGGCTGAATGTGCTCGTCTCGACGACCGTCGTCGAAGTCGGCGTCAACGTGCCGAATGCCACATTCATGGTCATTTCAGACGCCGAGCGTTTCGGGCTTGCCCAGCTGCACCAGCTGCGGGGCAGGGTCGGCCGCGGGACGCAACAGTCCTATTGTGTGCTTCTGGCCGACCCGAAAACCGAAGTCGGCAAGGAGCGGATGCAGTCGATGACGGAGACGAACGACGGCTTCCGCCTTGCCGAAAAAGACCTGGAGCTCCGGGGGCCTGGTGACTTTTTCGGCAAGCGGCAAAGCGGCATGCCCGACTTCAAGGTTGCCGATCCCGTCCATGATTACCGGGCGCTCAACACGGCCCGGCTGGATGCGGAACGGCTCATCGCAAGCGATGAGTTCTGGAATGAAACCGAATATGCCTGCCTGCGGAAGATGGTCGAAGATTCCGGGGCGATGTCCGATGAACGGATCGATTGAATCTCTCTGTTCATCGGATATTTTTTGTCCCGGATGACAAAGAACAAGAAGAAACCGGACCCCTATCTGGGGGAACGGCAGCCGCCGACTGCGGAAATCCCCGTTCCGGCGCACCGAAACCTGCTTGCATTCTCCCAACCGAGTTTATATACTGATGTTAGTACCAAGTGCTAATCCGGTGGTGAAAACATGCGATTGCAGAAGAGGGAGCGGCAGCAGAAGCTGGCGGCGCTGCTCCGGGAAAACCCGGTGCTGACGGACGGTGACCTGGCGGAGCACTTTTCCGTCAGTGTCCAGACAGTCCGTCTTGACCGGTTGGAGCTCGGCATCCCGGAATTGCGGGAGCGGCTGAAAGACATGGCGGCCCGCACGCTCGATGATGTGAAGGCGCTGCCGATCGATGAAGTGATCGGCGACATTCTCGACATCGAACTGGACAAGCGTGCGGTGTCGGTCTTTGATGTTTCGGAGGACCATGTCTTTCAGCGGAACGGCATCGCGCGCGGCCACCATCTGTTTGCGCAGGCGAATTCGCTGGCGGTCGCGGTGATCGACGACGACCTCGCCCTGACCGCCAGATCAGAGCTTGAGTTCAGAAAGCCTGTGCATGCGGGGGACCGTGTCGTGGCGAAGGCCGAAGTGGAACCGGGATCGGAAAAGCCCCGCCGGTCCATCGTCAAGGTGGTTTCGACCGTCGGGGAAGACACTGTTTTCACCGGGACATTCGAGATGTACCGGACCCATGAGCGCGGAAAAGAGGGACAGCGATGATTATTGCAGTAGACGCGATGGGCGGCGACCACGCGCCGGACGCGGTTGTGGACGGCGTCATGGAGGCGCTTGCGGAATTCTCCGATATCCGGGTGCGCCTTTACGGCGACCGCGGGGCGATCGAAGCCCGCACCGGCGGGCATGAACGGCTTGAAGTCGTTCATTGCTCCGAGAAGGTGGAGAGCGAAGACGAGCCGGTGCGTGCGGTCAGGAGGAAAAAGGATGCGTCGATGGTGCGGATGGCACAGTCCGTGCGCGACAAAGAGGCGGACGCAGGGGTGAGCGCCGGGAATACCGGCGCCCTCATGGCGTCCGGCCTGTTCGTTGTCGGCCGGATGGACGGCGTCGACCGTCCGGCACTCGCACCGACGCTGCCGACGGTTGACGGCCGGGGCTTCCTGATGCTCGACATGGGCGCGAACGCGGACGCAAAGGCCCAGCATCTTGCCCAGTATGCCGTCATGGGAAGCGTCTATGCCGAACAGGTCCGCGGCATCCGGGAACCGCGTGTCGGCCTGCTGAATATCGGCACCGAAGAAAACAAAGGCAACGAACTGACAAAAGAAGCGCACCGGCTGATCAGCCGCGCGCCCGTCAATTTTATCGGGAACGTGGAAGCGCGCGATCTCCTGAACGGTGTGGCAGACGTTGTCGTCACCGACGGATTCACGGGCAACATGGTCCTCAAGACAATCGAAGGCACCGCGCAGGGGCTCATGTACATGATCAAGGAAGCCTTCATGGCGACGACGAAAGGCAAAATCGCCGGGCTTCTCGCCAAGGACAACCTCGGCGGCCTCAAAAAGAAAATGGATTACACGGAATATGGAGGGGCGGGCCTTTTCGGACTGAAAGCCCCGCTGATCAAAGCACATGGATCGTCGAACGCCAATGCGATCAAAAACGCCATCCGGCAGGCAAAGACGATGGCGGAGTTTGAAGTGGCGGCCAGGATCGGAGAAACGATCGGAAGGATGGGGGAACATGAGTAAAATCGCATTCGTATTCCCTGGACAGGGAGCACAGAAAGCAGGAATGGCTGCCGATTTCATCGGCGAAGGAAAGTCCGGAGCACATTTCCGGGAAGAAGCGGATGAACGGCTCGGGTTTGGTCTTGGAACACTCATGATCGAAGGGCCGCAAGAAGAACTGACCCTTACATACAACGCGCAGCCGGCACTGCTGACTGCGGGAGCGGCAATCGACGCGGCGCTCAAGTCGGCGGGCATCCGCCCCGACTATGCGGCGGGCCACAGCCTCGGGGAGTACACGGCACTCGTTTCTGCCGGCGTCCTCGGATTCGGCGACGCGGCCCAAACCGTTCACCGCCGCGGGCTCTACATGAACGAAGCCGTACCGGCCGGAGAAGGGGCGATGGCGGCAATTCTCGGGCTCGGCGCGGAGGAATTGGGCCGGGTGACGGAGAACATTACAGAAAGCGGCGACCCGGTACAGCCGGCCAACCTGAACTGCCCGGGCCAGATTGCCATCTCCGGCAGCAAGAGAGGCGTGGAGCGGGCATGCGAGGCGGCGAAGGAAGCGGGTGCGAAGCGGGCGATCCCGCTTGACGTCAGCGGCCCCTTCCATTCCTCGCTCATGAAGCCGGCCTCGTCAAAACTCCGGGAACAACTGGATTCCGTCATCTTTAAACAACCGGACTATCCGGTCGTCTCCAATGTCACGGCCCGGCCGGAGCATGATCCGGCCAAGATGAAGGAACTTCTCGTCGAGCAGCTGTATTCCCCGGTGCGCTGGGAAGAATCGGTCCGTGAAATGATCCAAAACGGCGTGACGCTGTTCATCGAATGCGGACCCGGCGGCGTGCTGGCCGGGCTTATCCGCAAGATCGACCGGTCGGTCACAGTCCTGCGAGTGGAAGATGCGGAGTCGCTTGACAAGGCCGTCGAGGCCGCGAAAGGATGGTCATGAATGGGCAAGCTTGAAGGAAAGGCCGCGATCGTCACCGGCGCCTCCCGCGGAATCGGACGCGCGATCGCGATCCGGCTCGCTGCGGAAGGGGCCCGCGTGGCCGTCAACTTCGCCGGGAGCGAAGACAAAGCGAATGAAACGGTCAGCCTCATCGAGGAAGCGGGCGGGGAAGCATTCGCAATCCGCGCATCCGTCACCGATGCCGACGATGTGAAGCGGATGGTCGACGAAACAGTGTCCCGGTTCGGTTCGGTAGACATACTTGTCAACAATGCGGGCATTACAAAAGACAATCTGCTCATGCGCATGAAGGAAGACGAATGGGATGACGTACTCGACACGAACCTGAAAGGCGTCTTCCTCTGCACGAAGGCGGTCGCCCGCCCGATGATGAAGAAGCGCGCAGGGGCCATCGTCAATTTGGCGTCGGTCGTCGGCGTGGCAGGCAATGCCGGCCAGGCCAACTATGTGGCGGCGAAAGCCGGCGTCATCGGCCTCACGAAAACCGCTGCGAAGGAGCTCAGCGCACGCGGCATCCGTGTGAATGCCGTGGCGCCCGGCTTCATCACAACCGACATGACGGACAAGCTTCCCGAAGAAGTGAAAGAGGGCATGCTCGGCCAGATCCCGCTCGGCAAACTCGGTTCCGCCGAAAGCGTGGCGAATGCGGTGCTGTTCCTCGCGTCGGCAGATTCGGATTATATTACAGGCCAGACTCTCCATGTGGACGGCGGTATGGTAATGTAAGAAAGGATGAATTCCGTGAGAGGAGGTGAATGGTTTGGCAACTGTACTCGAACGCGTAACGAAAGTGGTCGTCGACCGCCTCGGCGTAGACGAAAGCGAAGTAAAGCCTGAGGCTTCCTTCCGTGAAGAACTCGGCGCCGACTCTCTGGATGTCGTGGAACTCGTCATGGAGCTGGAAGATGAGTTCGATCTTGAAATTTCCGATGAAGATGCGGAGAAGATCGGTACTGTCGGCGACGCCGTCAACTATATCGAACAAAAAGTCGGCTGACCGGCTTAATGGAGGCGGCTGCCGTACCTTCGGGGAAAGCGGGCCGCCTCTTTTCCATTTTGCGAAAAATGGCGGGAACAGTTAAACTGTGCATATATCCAACCGAAAGGCAGATCATCATGACCATGAATCGAAAAGAACGGCAACACCGTGATTCTTATCCGGAATCCGTCCAACGCAAATTTGAGGGATTCCAGGAGGAGTTTGAAATCACCTTCAGCGACCCGTCCCTTCTGTACAAGGCATTCACGCATTCATCCTATGTGAATGAGCACCGGAAGCGGATCCGTGATGACAACGAGCGGCTCGAGTTCCTCGGCGATGCCGTGCTTGAGCTGACCGTCTCCCGCTTTCTTTTTGACACGTATCCATCCATGAGCGAAGGCGAACTGACCAAGCTCCGCGCCGCGATCGTCTGTGAACCATCACTCGTCCAGTTTGCAAGCGAGCTCGGTTTCGGACGGTATGTCCTGCTCGGCAAGGGCGAGGAGCAGACGGGCGGCCGGACGCGCCCGGCACTGCTGGCCGACGTGTTCGAGGCGTTTGTCGGCGCCCTTTATCTTGACCACGGCTTCGATGAAGTCCTCAAGTTCCTCGAGGGCGTCGTCTTCCCGAAAGTGAAAGTCGGTGCTTTTTCCCATGTGATGGATTATAAGAGCCAGCTTCAGGAAATCGTCCAGCAAAAGTCGGGCGGCAACCTGCAATATCAGATCATCGAGGAAAAAGGCCCCGCCCACGACCGCATCTTCGTTTCTTCCGTGTCCGTTGATCATGAGGAACTGGGAAAAGGGGAAGGGAAATCCAAAAAAGAAGCGGAGCAGCTTGCAGCCCGCCATGCCATCGCCGAGCTGAAGAAAACGGAAGGGCAGGCGGACTGATTTGTATTTAAAACGACTGGAAATCTTCGGCTTCAAGTCGTTCGGGGAGCGCATCGGCCTTGATTTTGTCCCGGGCGTGACGGCGGTCGTCGGGCCGAACGGAAGCGGAAAGAGCAACGTCACCGATGCGATCCGGTGGGTGCTCGGTGAACAGTCCGCCAAAACGCTCCGCGGCGGAAAGATGGAAGATGTCATCTTTTCGGGCAGCGATTCCAGGAAACCGCTCAACTTTGCCGAAGTTTCCCTGATCCTCGACAATTCGGACGGCCGTGTGCCGCTCGATTTTCAGGAAATCAGCGTCAGCCGGCGCGTTTTCCGGTCGGGGGACAGCGAGTATCAGATCAACCGGCAGCCGTGCAGGCTCCGTGACATCACCGACCTGTTCATGGACTCGGGTCTCGGGAAAGATGCGTTTTCCGTCATCTCCCAGGGTCGGGTGGATGAAATCCTCAACAGCAAGCCGGAAGACCGCCGGGCGATTTTTGAGGAAGCGGCCGGAGTGCTGAAATACAAGCAACGCCGCCGGAAAGCCGAGCATAAGCTCTTTGAAACAGAGGACAACCTGAACCGTGTCCTCGATATCCTTCATGAACTGGAGGCCCGGCTGGAGCCGCTTCGCATCCAGGCGTCGGCGGCCGAAGACTTCCTGGCGATGGGCAGCGAACTGAAAGCGGCCGAGACGGCCCTTATCGCCCATGACCTTGAAGAAAACCGCAAGCAGAGGAAAACCGCGCGCGCCGTCCTGCGGGAAGCGGCCGAGAAAGAGAAGAGCGCCGCGGCGGAGGCTGAAAAGAGGGAAGCGGCGCTGAACGGACTCCGCAGCGAATCGGCAGCGCTGGCCGATGAACTGGACGGGCTTCATCAGGCTCTTTCCGAGGCGGTGGAAAACACCGAGAAGTGGGAAGGGCGCAAGCTCGTCATGCAGGAGCGCCGCACAAATGCGGTCCGGCAGCTGGAACGGCTGCAGGGCGACCTTTCCGAAACAGAGGCCTCCATCCGTTCCGCGCACAAGAAAAAGGCGGACGCAGAAAGAAACGCTGCGGAGAAAAAAGCCGCACTGTCCGGCTCGCGGAAGGAAATCCGCCGGCTTCAGGAAGTGGCGGGTCGTCCGCTCGGAGAAACGGAGGAGCGGATCGAGGAACTGAAGGCCCTTTACATCGAGCGGCTCAGCGAAGAAGCCGCGGTGAACAACGAACGGAAGCATCTTCGCATGCAGGCGGATCAGCAGAAGCTGTCCGCTGAGCGCAACCGTTCCCGGGCCGAGGAAACAGCCGCCGAGCTGAAGGACGTCCGCGCACGGTTGGAAGAAGCGAAAAAGCTTGCCCGCAAACTCCGGGAACAGCTTGATGAAGCGGCCGGTGCGGATTCGGAGCGGGAGGAGGCCGAACGGTCCCTCGCCGTGGAGCTGGCGGAGAAGCAGGAAAAACTTTATAAGGCCTATAGCCTGCAGGAGAAGCTGAAGGGGCGGAAGGAAGCCCTTCTCGCCATGGAAGCGGAACACGCAGGCTTTCATTCGGGTGTCAAGGAAGTGCTCCGTGCGGCGGATTCCGGACGGCTGCCCGGGATCGAAGGGGCGGTCGCCAAGCTGATTGACGTCCGTCCTGAATTCGCCAAGGCGATCGAGACCGCGCTCGGCGGCGGCATGCAGCATATTGTTGCCGCTTCCGAAGCGGATGCCAGGCGCGCCATCGCCTTCCTCAAGGAAAGCCGGAAAGGCAGGGCGACATTCCTTCCCCTCCCGGTCATGAAGCCACGCCAGATTGACTCCCCGACCTTGTCGCGGGTGAGCGGCCATGCCGATTTCGCGGGCACAGGCGATTCCGTGGCGACTGCACAGGACAGATACGCGGTGATCGTGCGCAACTTGCTCGGGAACGTCATCCTTGCGGCCTCGCTGAAGGGGGCAAACGAAATCGCCAAGATGGCCGGATACCGTTACCGGGTCGTGACGCTTGACGGGGACGTGGTCAATGCGGGCGGTTCGATGACGGGCGGCGGGTCGGAACGGAACAATCCGATCTTCATGAGAAAGGCCGAACTGGAAAGCACATCGGCAGATCTGGACCGCCTGGAAGCATCCATCCGGAAAGCGGAGCAGTCGGTCGGGCAATTGAAAGAAAAGAAACAGGAGATCTCCGGGCTGCGCAATGCGGCCCGCGGCCGGCTTGCAGAACTGCGCGCCGAGGAACAGTCTGCGGGGGAACAGCTGGCCGAGCTGAAGTCTTCGGAACGCCGGCTCGCAGACCGGGCTGCTTTGTTCACCGATGAAGAACAAGGAACCGCCGGTCTTGCGGGCGGCCTGAGCGAACGTCTTGAAGCTGCGGAAAAACGCAAAGCCGAGCTGGCAGGTGAACTGAGGGACATTTCCGATGAGATTGAGAAACTCGGCGAGCTGTATGAACAGGGGCGCAACGAGCGAGACCGGATGATGGACCGGCTCGGTGAACTTCGCTCCGAGGCTGCCGTGCTTTCCGAGCAGGCTGTGCAGGCGTCTGCGGCCGCTTCGGCACTTCAGTCGGAGCTTGAGGCGCTGGATCTCCGCGCCAACCGGCTGAGAGAAGAAATCGGCTGGCTGGAAGGAGACGGGAGCCACGGCCCCGGACCCGATGAGATCGAGCGTGAACTCTCGGAATGGAAAACTCGCAGAGCGGCCGCGGAGCAGGCGGTGGCCGACGCCGTGAACCGGCGGGCGGCGCTCGAAAGAAAAACCTCCCTTGAGCAGACCCGCTTCAAAGAAGCCTCTTCCGCACAGGCGGAACATGCACGCTCGGTCCGCGAAGCGGAACTGCGGGCGGGACGCCTGGATTATGAATTTGAGACGCTTTCTGAAATTCTCCAGGAAGCGTATGGGCTCGACGAGGCGCCTGTTGCCGATTTTCCGTTTCCCGAAGGGCTGGACGCCGATTCGGCGCGCCGGAAAGTCCGCCTGCTCAAACAGTCGATCGATGAACTCGGCCCGGTCAACACGGGGGCCATCGAAGAATTTGCCGCCGTCTCCGAACGGCATGGGTTCCTGTCGGATCAGCGCAGCGACCTGCTGGAGGCGAAAGGCACACTGGAAGAAACGATCGGTGAAATGGACGCCGAAGTGACCGAGCGTTTCAGCAGCACATTCCATGCGGTGAACCGCCAGTTCGGCACTGTGTTCGGCGAGTTGTTCGGCGGCGGCCGGACGGAACTCGTCCTGACGAACCCGGATGACATGCTCACTACGGGAATCGACATTGTCGCCTGTCCGCCGGGCAAAAAGCTGCAGAATCTGAGCCTGCTGTCCGGCGGGGAGCGCGCGCTCACGGCGATCGCGCTGCTCTTTGCCATACTCAAAGTGCGGCCTGTGCCGTTCTGCGTGCTCGATGAAGTGGAAGCGGCACTCGATGAAGCGAATGTTCTCCGTTACAGCCAGTATCTGAAAAAGTTCAGTGATGAAACCCAGTTCATCGTCATCACCCACCGGAAGGGGACGATGGAGGGAGCGGACGTCCTTTACGGCATCACGATGCAGGAATCCGGCATCTCCAAGCCGGTCTCGGTCAAGCTGACCGAAGGGGACGGCGTAGAATATGAAGAGCCCGTACCGGCCGGCGGCGCGGGATGAAAGGGGACGGCCATGAGCTTCTTCAAAAAACTGAAAGACAAAATCTCCGGCAAACCGGATGAAACAACCGAGAAATACAAAGAAGGGCTTGAAAAGACGCGCACTTCATTCACCTCAAAAGTCAATGACCTGATCGCCCGATACCGTAAAGTCGATGAGGACTTTTTCGAAGAGCTGGAAGACCTGCTCCTCCAGGCGGATGTCGGGTTCGAAACGGTCATGGACCTGATGGACGACCTCCGCTTTGAAGTCCAGCGCAAAAACGTGAAGGACACGGAAGGCATCCAGTCGGTCATCTCCCAGAAGCTGGTCGACATCTACCGCGGCGGCGGCGAAGAAGACAGCGCGCTCAACATCCAAGAAGGCGAACTCACCGTCCTTTTGTTCGTCGGCGTGAACGGCGTCGGGAAAACGACGACGATCGGCAAGCTGGCGCGCAGATTCATCGAAGAAGGGAAAACGGTCATGCTTGCTGCGGGGGATACGTTCCGTGCCGGGGCGATCGACCAGCTCCAGGTCTGGGGCGACCGGGTCGGCGCCGAAGTGATCCGCCAGACGGAAGGATCCGATCCGGCGGCGGTCATGTATGACGCCATCCGGGCGGCCAAAAACCGGAAAGTCGATGTCCTGATCTGCGACACGGCCGGCCGGCTCCAGAACAAAGTCAACCTGATGAACGAACTCCAGAAAGTCCACCGGGTCATCAGCCGGGAAATCCCGGGTGCGCCGCATGAGACGCTCCTTGCGCTTGATGCGACGACGGGCCAGAACGCCCTCATCCAGGCCGAGACGTTCAAGGAAGCGACGGACGTGACCGGCATCGTCCTCACGAAGCTGGACGGCACGGCGAAGGGCGGGATCGTGCTTGCCATCCGGAACAAGCTCGGCATTCCGGTGAAGCTTGTCGGACTCGGGGAAGGCATGGACGATCTGCAGCCGTTTGACGCCGAACGCTACGTCTACGGGCTGTTTGCGGAAGGACTTGAACAGGAGGAGTCCGCCGAAGACGGGCGGGGCGGAGAAGAAGAATGACAGACAAGGTGATTACCTTGACAGAACCTTCTTTCCTGTATAAAATGACATCGTCAAGAGACGGGAGGAGGGGTTCGGATGCTTCTTGAAAAGACGACCCGCATGAACTTCCTGTTCGATTTTTACCAGGCGCTTCTGACGGAGAAGCAGCGCAGCTACATGGAACTGTATTACCTGAATGACCTGTCGCTCGGTGAAATTGCCGAGCAGTACGGCGTGTCCAGGCAGGCCGTGTACGACAACATCCGGCGCACCGAAGCGATGCTTGAGGAGTATGAGGAAAAGCTCCAGCTCTTCGGCAAGTTCCGCGGACGGCGAGATGCGATCGATTCGCTGTCGGAAACGGTGCGTTCGGGCGAAGCGGCGCCGGATGACATCATCAGCCGCCTGGAGGAACTGAAACAGTATGATTAATAACTGGGAGGCGGGCACATATGGCATTTGAAGGATTGGCCGAGCGCCTTCAGAATACGCTTCAGAAGATCAAGGGCAAGGGCAAGGTGACGGAGGCCGACGTCAAGGAAATGATGCGCGAAGTCCGCTTTGCCCTCATCGAAGCCGACGTCAACCTCAAAGTCGTCAAGGAATTCGTCAAAAAGGTGAGCGAGCGCGCAGTCGGCTCGGACGTGATGGAAAGCCTCACGCCGGGCCAGCAGGTCGTCAAGATCGTCCGTGACGAGCTTGCCGAGCTGATGGGCGGAGAATCCGAAGCGATGACGTTCGCCAAAAAGCCGCCGACCGTCATCATGATGGTCGGCCTGCAGGGTGCCGGTAAAACGACGACGACCGGCAAGCTCGCAAACCTCATCCGAAAGAAATACAACCGGAAACCGCTCCTTGCAGCCGCCGACGTCTACCGGCCCGCCGCAATCCAGCAGCTGGAGACGATCGGCAAGCAGCTCAGCGTGCCGGTATTCTCACTCGGCACGGAGGCATCTCCGGTCGACATTGCCAAACAGGCGGTCGAGAAAGCGAAGGAAGAGCACTACGATGTGGTCTTCATCGACACGGCGGGCCGGCTCCAGATCGACGAGGCGCTCATGGGCGAGCTCAGAGACATCCATGAAGCCGTTGCGCCGGATGAAGTGTTCCTCGTCGTCGACGCCATGACCGGACAGGTAGCGGCCAATGTGGCGGAGACGTTCGATCAGCAGGTCGGCGTGACCGGCATCGTCCTGACGAAACTCGACGGCGACACGCGCGGCGGTGCCGCGCTGTCGATCCGGTCCGTCACGGGCAAGCCGGTGAAGTTTGCGGGGATGGGAGAAAAACTCGACGCGATCGAGCCGTTTCACCCGGAACGGATGGCTTCCCGGATTCTTGGCATGGGCGATGTCATGTCGCTCATCGAGAAGGCGCAGGCGGGTGTCGACGAAGAGAAGGCCAAGGAGCTTGAACAGAAATTCCGGGAGCAGTCGTTCACGTTCGACGACTTCCTGGAACAGCTGGAGCAGGTGAAGAAGATGGGGCCGCTTGATGAGCTCCTGAAGATGCTTCCCGGCGCCGGCAAGATCAAAGGGCTTGAAAACGCCAAGGTCGACGAAGGACAGATGGGCCGCGTTGAAGCCGTCATCAAGTCGATGACCACGGCGGAAAAGACGAACCCGGAAATCATCAACTCCAGCCGGAAAAAGCGGATTGCCCGCGGTTCGGGCACATCCATCCAGGAAGTGAACCGTCTTCTCAAGCAGTTTGAGGAGATGAAGAAAATGATGAAGCAGATGTCAAACATGCAGCAGGGCAAAGGCCGGAAAAAGATGAAACTTCCGGGGCTCGATTCGCTGTTTAAATGATGTGTTAAGAAAAAACACTTTACAAACGGAAAAACCCTTGATAATATACTATCTTGTGTGAAACTACTCGGAGGTGCTATCAAATGGCAGTTAAAATCAGACTCAAACGCATGGGCGCAAAAAAGACGCCTTTCTATCGTATTGTTGTAGCGGACTCCCGCTCCCCGCGTGACGGACGCCAAATCGAAACGATCGGGACATACAACCCGCTCACGAAGCCGGCTGAACTCAAGATCGACGAAGAGCTTGCGCTCAAGTGGCTCCAAGACGGCGCAAAGCCGTCCGACACGGTCCGCAACCTTCTCGCCACACAGGGAATCATGGAGAAATACCACAACGCCAAGACCGCAAAATAATTCATTCACGGGGGCGACATGATGAAAAGGCTGATCGAGACGATTGTCAAACCGCTCGTTGATCATCCGGATCAGGTCCGGGTGGAGACGGAGGAACAGGAAGGCAGACTCGTCTGCAGACTGTCCGTCCATCCGGATGACATGGGAAAAGTGATCGGAAAGCAAGGTCGGGTCGCCAGTGCGATCCGCACCGTTGTGAACTCAGCTTCCGCCGCCGGCCGGAAACGGGTGCGCGTGGACATCATGGACTGACTGGAAGGAAGGAGCATCTGTTCCTTCCTTTTTCTTTCATTATGGGCCGGATGAATGCCAAGGAGGAATCCCAATGAATTGGTACAACGTCGGAAAAATTGTCAATACGCACGGCATCCGCGGTGAAGTGCGGGTGATCTCCAGGACCGACTTTCCGGAGGAGCGGTATGCCGAAGGCGCCCGCCTCGGCCTGTTCATGCCGGGGGCGCAAGAGCCGGTCATCCTGACGGTCGCCTCACACCGTGTCCACAAAAACTTCGACCTGCTGACGTTTGAAGGACATCCGAACATCAATGACGTCGAAAAGTACCGCGACGGCGTGCTGAAAGTGTCGGAAGCGGATCTCGGCGAGCTGGGCGAGGGCGAGTACTATTATCATGAAATCGTCGGCTGCACAGTCTACGCGGAAGACGGCACGGAGATCGGGGAAGTCACCGAAGTGATCGGCACCGGTGCGAACGATGTATGGGCGGTCAAGCCGAAGGAAGGCAAGATGCACTACATCCCGTACATCGATGACGTGGTGCTGGAAGTGGACCCGGAGGAAAAGCGGATTGTGATTGATCCGATCGAGGGGCTGCTGTCCTGATGAACATTTCCGTTTTGTCGATCTTCCCTGAAATGTTCGAAGGGGTGTTCAACTCCTCGATTCTCAAGCGGGCGCAGGAAAGCGGGGCCACCCGTCTGAGCGTCCGGGACTTCCGTGAATTCGCCACCGACAAGCACCACAAAGTCGATGACTATCCTTACGGAGGCGGAGCGGGCATGGTGCTGAAGCCGGAGCCGCTGTTCCGTGCGGTCGAGAGCCTGGCGGCGGCAGCAGGGCGCACTCCGCGCATCATTCTCATGTGCCCGCAGGGGGAGCGCTTTACCCAGCGCAAGGCGGAAGAACTGTCGCAAGAAGAAGACCTGATCTTCCTGTGCGGCCATTACGAGGGATACGACGAGCGAATCCGGAAGCATCTCATCACCGATGAGATCTCGATCGGCGACTTTGTCCTGACAGGCGGTGAGCTTGCCGCAATGAACGTCATCGACAGCGTGGTCCGGCTTCTGCCCGGCGTTCTCGGCAATGAAGCCTCGCCGGAACATGATTCTTTCTCGACCGGCCTGCTCGAGCATCCGCACTACACCCGGCCGGCCGATTTCCGGGGCATGAAGGTTCCGGACGTCCTCCTGTCGGGCAACCACGCCGAAATCGACCGCTGGCGGGAGGAACAGTCGCTCACCCGCACATTCGAACGGCGTCCCGACCTGCTCCACAAAGCCAACCTCACCGACCGCCAGAAAAACTACCTGAAAAGCATCGGCTGGAAAGGCTGAGCCGAACGGGTGTTTTGCCCTGAAATCGGGGACTTCACAATTCAATTGTGGAACTGATGGCAGCGGAAGATCCGAGACGCCTGCGGGAAAAGCGTCCGTCGAAGACCCCGCAGAGCGGAGCTCGAGGAGGCTGAGGCGACGCCCGCGGCAAGCGAGGACCTGCAGCGGAAATCAGCCATTCTCCGGTTTGATTTTTCTTTGCCAGCTCCATTCAATTCAACTGGTACTTGCCGGCAGACGCCGGTTGTGTTATCATTCATTCTGTGCTTCCATGCGAAGCACTCGATTACGGTGTTCCGCTGCAGCGCAACAATGCATGAGCATCTGTAGCAAGGAGAGGGAAACATGACAAACATCATTGCAGATATCACGAAGGAGCAACTCCGCACGGATCTCCCGACGTTCCGCCCCGGCGACACGGTACGCGTACACGTGAAGGTCGTCGAAGGAACACGCGAACGGATCCAGGTTTACGAAGGGGTTGTCATCAAGCGTCGCGGCGGCGGCATCAGCGAAACATTCACTGTCCGCAAAATTTCCTACGGTGTAGGGGTTGAGCGTACGTTCCCTGTGCACACGCCGAAAATCGCAAAGCTTGAAGTCATTCGCCGCGGTAAAGTACGCCGTGCGAAACTGTACTACCTCCGCAACCTTCGCGGAAAAGCTGCCCGCATCAAAGAAATCCGATAAGCCACTTCGAAAGGGAGCCCGCAGCGGCTCCTTTTCTTTTTGCCTCGCTCTTTCATACACTGTACAATAGAAGAAACAAAACAGGGAGGCCTGGAGGCATGAAAGAAGAGAAACAGAAAAACGAGTTATGGGAGTGGACGAAGGTCCTCCTGATCGCCTTCGGGCTTGCGGCCCTCATCCGGTATTTCCTCTTCACACCGATTGTCGTCGACGGTGAATCCATGATGCCGACGCTTGAAAACGGCGACAAGATGATCGTCAACAAAATCGGATACACCATCGGCGGGCCGAAACGGTTTGACATTGTGGTGTTCCATGCGCCCGAGCGCAAAGACTACATCAAGCGGGTCATCGGACTGCCGGGTGACCATATCGAATACCGGGACGACCAGCTCTATATCAACGGCAAGCCGTACGACGAGCCGTATCTCGACGAATACAAGGCCGCGCTCTCCGGCCTTTCCGAAGGTCCCCTCACGGAGGACTTCACCCTTGAAGACAAGATCCAGCGCGCCACCGTGCCGGAGGGTCATGTGTTTGTCATGGGGGACAACCGCCGATACAGCAAGGATTCCCGGCATATCGGCGTCATCGCGTTTGATGAAATCATCGGTAACACGAGCCTGGTGTTCTGGCCGATGGACGATTTCGGGATCGTCCGGTAGGAGGTGGCAGCATGACGATTCAATGGTTCCCCGGTCATATGGCGAAAGCCCGCCGGGAAGTGACGGAAAAACTGAAAATGGTCGACATCGTCTTTGAGCTGATCGATGCCCGGCTCCCCGAATCCTCGCGCAACCCGATGATCGATGAAGTGATCAGCCAGAAGCCGAGGCTCGTCATCCTGAACAAGAAAGATATGGCGGATGACGCGGAAACCGCCCGCTGGCTGGAGCGTTTCCGGCAGGACGGCATCGAGGCGGTCGCCATCAATTCGCTTGACGGGAAAGGTCTTCAGCAGGTGACAAAGGCGGCAAAGATCATTCTGAAGGACAAATGGGACCGCATGAAGGCGCGGGGCATCCGTCCGAGGGCGATCCGTGCGATGATCGTCGGCATTCCGAATGTCGGCAAGTCGACGCTCATCAACCGGCTCGCCGGGAAGAACATCGCCCGGACCGGAAACACGCCGGGCGTAACGAAGGCCCAGCAATGGATCAAGGTCGGCAAGGAACTCGAGCTGCTCGACACGCCGGGAATCCTCTGGCCGAAATTTGAGGACCCTGAAGCGGGATACAAGCTTGCGCTCACCGGAGCGATCAAGGATACGATCACGGAAAAGCAGGATCTGGCCGTCTACGGGCTGAAGTTCCTCGAGGCCCATTACCCCGAAAGGCTCGAGGAGCGCTACGGGCTGGCGGACCTGTCCGAAGGGATTCCGGAGGCATACGAGAAAATCGGCGAGCGGCGCAGGGTGTATGAAAAAGGCGGCACGATCGACTATGACGGAGTCTCGGAACTGATCGTCCGGGATATCCGGGATCAGCAGCTCGGCAGGCTGTCGTTCGACTTCGCCGAAGACCGCTGAGCCAACTGTTGAACAAGGGCATGCCCCATGGGGAGTGCCCGTTTTTTATTGGCGGAGCTCACGTAGACCCGCCTCATACATACCGGAAGGATGGTCGGTGAATGATTGGGAAAATGACGGTGCGGGAAGTGAAGGATTGGCTGGAAGAAGCGGATGGAAGCGAGGAGTTGTTTTCCTCGCTGAGGGAAGACGGCCGTGCAGGCGTGCAGAAGCTGGTCGCCTCCTGGGAGCGCCGCCGGGAGAAGGCGGAAAAGCTCCGTCGCATCCACCTGGAAAAAGAAAAATTTGATGACGGCTTCAGGCGGGATCCGGACGGCCTGGTGGCCGGAGTGGATGAGGCCGGCAGGGGACCGCTTGCCGGCCCGGTCGTCACGGCTGCGGTCATCCTGCCTGCCCATGCACCGGCGCTTGTCGGGCTGGATGATTCCAAGGCGATGACGCGCACTGAACGGGAGCGGCTGGCTGCGCTTATCCGGCAAACAGCGGTCGCCTGGTCTGTCCATGTGCAGTCCGCCGCCGAAATCGACCGGGTCAATATTTACCGGGCGACGAAAAGTTCGATGGAAGAGGCAATCCGGGGACTCGCCGTGCGGCCGGACGCGGTCATCGCCGACGCCATGAGCCCCGATGCGGGCATGCCGTGCGCCAACATCGTCAAAGCCGACGCGAAGAGCCTCGCCGTCGCGGCGGCGTCCGTGCTTGCAAAAACAGACAGGGACCGGTATATGGAGGCGCTCCACGACCGTTATCCCGAGTACGGTTTTGCGCAGCACGCCGGTTATCCGACCGCCCGGCATGTCGAGGCGCTGAGGCGGCACGGCCCTTGCCCGGAGCACAGGACAACATTCGCCCCGGTCACCGAGTTTGCGGCCGAATCCAGCGGAATTCGGTCGTGAGCGTCAACATTTATGGACAACTTATGACATGTTGATTACAATGGGGAATGGCAAGAAATTATCAGCAGTTCGATTGGAGGATGTAAGATGAATATCCATGAGTACCAAGGGAAACAGATTCTTCGCGAATTCGGCGTCGAAGTTCCGAAAGGGATGGTGGCATTTTCCCCGGAAGAGGCCGTAAAGGCTGCGAAGGAACTCGGCAGCAATGTCACTGTCGTCAAGGCCCAGATCCACGCGGGCGGCCGCGGGAAGGCCGGCGGCGTCAAGCTCGCCAAGAATGTCGATGAAGTGCGCGAGTATGCCAAGGAACTTCTCGGCAAAATCCTCGTTACGCACCAGACAGGTCCTGAAGGGAAAGAAGTCAAGCGTCTCTACATCGAGGAAGGATCCGACATCCTCAAAGAATATTATATCAGCCTCGTCGTGGACCGTTCGACGGACCGCGTTGTCCTGATGGGCTCCGAAGAGGGCGGCATGGACATCGAGGAAGTGGCGGAAACCAATCCTGAAAAAATCTTCAAAGAAGTCATCGATCCGGTTGTAGGCCTCACAGGCTTCCAGGCACGCCGCATGGCTTTCAACATGAACATCCCTTCGAAGCTCGTCAACAAGGCTGCGAAGCTTTTCCTCGGCCTTTATGATGCCTTCATCAGCAAAGATGCATCGATCGTCGAGATCAACCCGCTCGTCGTCACGGGCGACGACAAGGTCATGGCGCTGGATGCGAAGTTCAACTTCGACGACAACGCACTGTACCGCCACCCGGACGTCGTGGAACTCCGCGACTTCGACGAAGAAGACCCGAAAGAGATCGAAGCATCGAAATATGACCTCAGCTATGTTTCCCTCGACGGCAACATCGGCTGCATGGTCAACGGTGCGGGCCTTGCCATGTCCACAATGGACACGATCAACTTCTACGGCGGAAGGCCGGCAAACTTCCTGGACGTTGGGGGCGGCGCGACGGCCGAGAAAGTGACCGAAGCGTTCAAGATCATCCTGTCCGATCCAAACGTCAAAGGGATCTTCGTCAATATCTTCGGCGGCATCATGAAGTGCGACATCATCGCGGAAGGCGTCATCCAGGCCACGAAGCAGCTCGGCCTTGAAGTGCCGCTCGTCGTGCGTCTTGAAGGCACGAACGTTGACGCGGGCAAGAAACTTCTGAACGAATCCGGACTGAACATCACTTCTGCCGACTCCATGGCGGACGGTGCACAAAAAATTGTCGAACTCGTAGGCTAAGAAAGGCGGGAAAACGATGGGCATTTATATCGATAAAGATACAAAAGTTCTGGTACAGGGAATCACGGGCTCCACAGCCCTCTTCCATACGAAACAAATGATCGAATACGGCACGAAGATCGTGGGCGGCGTGACGCCGGGCAAAGGCGGCACGGAAGTCGAAGGGGTTCCGGTCTTCAACACGGTCGAAGAGGCGGTCAAGGCGACGGGCGCGAACGTTTCCGTCATCTACGTTCCGGCTCCATTCGCAGCCGATGCAATCCTTGAAGCGGTCGATGCGGAACTCGACATGACCATCTGCATCACCGAGCACATTCCAGTGCTCGACATGGTGAAAGTCGTCCGCTACATGGAAGGCAAGAAAACCCGCCTCATCGGGCCGAACTGCCCGGGCGTCATCACGGCGGACGAGTGCAAGATCGGCATCATGCCGGGCTACATCCACACGAAGGGCCACGTCGGCGTCGTTTCCCGTTCCGGGACGCTCACGTACGAAGCGGTCCACCAGCTCACGACCGAAGGCATCGGCCAGACGACGGCAGTCGGAATCGGCGGAGACCCGGTCAACGGCACGAACTTCATCGACGTCCTCAAAGAATTCAACGAGGATCCTGAAACACTGGCGGTCGTCATGATCGGCGAAATCGGCGGAACGGCCGAAGAAGAAGCAGCCGAGTGGGTCAAGGCCAACATGACGAAACCGGTCACAGGCTTCATCGGCGGCCAGACCGCACCTCCAGGAAAGCGCATGGGCCACGCAGGCGCCATCATTTCCGGCGGCAAGGGCACAGCAAAAGAAAAGATCAAGGCGATGGAAGCGGCCGGCATCAAAGTTGCCGAAACACCGTCCGTCATCGGCCAGACGATGATCGAGGTCCTGAAAGAAAAAGGCCTGTACGAAAAGTGCAAAACGAACTAAAATGAAAGTGCGGCGCATCTCGCGCCGCACTTTTACTATTATCCGGCCCCCGACGGACAGGAGGTTGTGGAGATCAGAGAATTTGAAGAACGGCTTCTCGCCCTGCATTATGCCTATCCGGCCCCGCTTAACCGGCTGGACCGTCTCCTTGCCGCGGATCCCGAGCTGGAGAATGCCGGCCGCATGGGCGCAGCGGAACTTGCTTTCCTGCTTGGCCTCGACCAAAAGAAGGCCTTGCTGATCCAAAGCCGGATCGCCCGGCAGGCGGACCCCCCGTACACCGAAATGTATGCCGCCCGCTCGATCATCCCGATCCCGTACACCCATCCCCTGTATCCATCTTCACTCAACCGCCTCATCGATCCTCCTGCCGTGCTGTATGCGGCGGGAGATCCGACCATCCTTTCGATTCCCAAAAAAGCGGCCGTGATCGGCTCCAGAAAAGCGACGTCCTATTCGAGGCAGGCGATTGCAATGATCGTGCCGCCGATTGTCGCGCAAGGCATCGCGATCGTCAGCGGACTGGCGAAGGGTGCCGACGCGATGGCGCACGAAGCGGCCATCGCGTCCGGCGGCAAGACGATCGGCGTCCTCGGACATGGCCTGTTCCACCGCTACCCGAAAGAAAACAACGGACTTTATGAAGTGATGGGGAGCGAACACCTTCTCCTGACGGAATACCCTCCATATGCCGGACCGAAAAGGTGGCAGTTCCCGATGCGCAACCGGATCATCAGCGGCCTGTCCGACCTGGTCATCGTGACCGAAGCGGCAGTGAAAAGCGGCACGATGAGCACGATCGACCATGCCCTCGAGCACGGAAAGGATGTCCTGGCCGTCCCGGGGGCCGTCAACGCGCCGCTGTCGGCCGGTCCGAACCGGCTTATCCTGGAAGGCGCAACCCCTGCACTGGACGGCTACACCGTACTTGGGGGACCTCCAGGCGGCGAGCCGTGAAACGGGCGAAAACCGAAAATGGTTGCATTTAAATAGAAGTTATATTACATTTTGCAACAGGACTTTCTTTACAATGGCAATGCCAACCTCGACAGGAGGCAGTTTGAATGGCGGATTATCTCGTCATCGTCGAATCGCCCGCAAAGGCGAAGACGATTGAAAAATATCTAGGAAAGAAATACAAAGTGAAAGCGTCTGTCGGCCATGTCATCGACCTGCCGCGCAGCCAGATGGGCGTGGACGTCGAACACGGCTACCAGCCGAAGTACATCACGATCCGTGGCAAGGGTCCGGTTCTGCAGGAACTGAAGACCGCAGCAAAAAAAGCGAAGAAAGTCTTCCTTGCATCTGACCCCGACCGCGAAGGGGAAGCGATCGCCTGGCACCTCGCACAGGCGCTTGGCATCGATGAAAACACCGATTGCCGGGTCGTCTTCAACGAAATCACCAAAGACGCAATCGTGGAATCGTTCAAGCATCCGCGGCCGATCAACCGCGACCGTGTCGACGCCCAGCAGGCCCGCCGCGTGCTCGACCGGCTCGTCGGCTACAACATCAGCCCGATTCTATGGAAGAAAGTGAAGAAGGGCCTGTCCGCGGGGCGCGTGCAATCGGTTGCACTCCGGCTCATCATCGACCGGGAAAACGAAATCCGGGTGTTCAAGCCGGAAGAATACTGGTCGATCACCGGCACGTTCGGCAAAGGCAAAAAGGAATTCACCGCCGGCTATCACGGCGATGGCAAAAAGAAAGTGAAGCTGCCGGACCGGGCGTCCGTCGACAAGGTGCTCGGCCAGCTGAAAGGCGACGAGTTCGAAGTGGCGGAACTCATCAAGAAAGAGCGCAGGCGCAATCCCGCACCGCCGTTCACCACTTCGTCGCTCCAGCAGGAAGCCGCACGCAAGCTCAACTTCCGCGCCCGCAAGACGATGATGCTCGCCCAACAGCTCTATGAAGGGATCAACGTCGGCAAGGAAGGAAGCGTCGGACTCATCACTTACATGAGAACCGACTCGACCCGGATTTCCGACACCGCGAAAAAAGAGGCGGGAGACTTCATCGATTCGGAATACGGCAAGGAGTTCGGGGCACCGGGTGAGCGGCAGTCGAAACAGAAAAATGCGCAGGATGCCCACGAGGCGATCCGGCCGACGTCGGTTCTCCGCACGCCTGCATCGCTCAAGGCGGTGCTGTCCAACGACCAGTTCAAGCTGTACCGGCTCATCTGGGAACGTTTCATCGCCAGCCGCATGGCGCCGGCGGTCCTGGACACCGTCACGGCGGACCTCGTCCAGGGCGACGTCATGTTCCGAGCGACCGGCTCACAGATCAAATTCCCCGGCTTCATGAAAGTGTACGTGGAAGGGGAAGACGACAAGTCGGACGAGAAGGAAAAAATGCTTCCGCCGATGGAGAAAGGCGACATCGTGAAGAGCGTCAAAGTGGAACCGAAGCAGCACTTCACTCAGCCGCCTCCGCGCTACACGGAAGCCCGGCTCGTCAAGACGCTCGAAGAGCTCGGCATCGGCCGCCCGTCGACGTACGCGCCGACGCTGGACACGATCCAGAAAAGGGGCTACGTATCACTTGACGCCAAGCGGTTCGTGCCGACGGAACTCGGAGAAATCGTCCATTCGCTGGTGCAGGAATTTTTCCCGGAGATCATCGACATCGAGTTTACGGCGGAAATGGAAAAAGACCTCGACAGCATCGAGGAAGGCCAGAACCGCTGGGTTGAAGTCATTGATTCGTTCTACAAAGACTTCGAGAAAAGGCTGAAGGTCGCAGATGAGGAAATGGAGAAAGTCGTCATCAAAGACGAGCCGGCCGGCGAAGATTGCGAAAAATGCGGTTCGCCGATGGTCATCAAGCTTGGACGCTACGGCAAGTTCATGGCCTGCTCCAACTTCCCGGACTGCCGCAACACGAAGCCGATCCTGAAAAAGATCGGTGTCACTTGCCCGAAATGCAAAGAAGGCGAAGTCGTCGAGCGGAAAAGCAAGACGAAGCGGATCTTCTACAGCTGCGACCGGTATCCCGACTGTGACTTCATCTCATGGGACAAGCCGATCTCCAGGCCTTGCCCGAAATGCAGCGGGATGCTTGTCGAGAAAAAGCTGAAAAAAGGCAAGCAGATCCAGTGTGCAGACTGTGATTATAAAGAACAGCCTCAACAGTGAACGAAAAGGGGGGTGACTGGACATGTCACCAGTCGTCAATGTAATCGGAGCCGGCCTCGCGGGGAGCGAGGCGGCCTGGCAGATCGCCAAGAGGGGCGTCAACGTCCGACTCTACGAAATGCGGCCGGCCAAACAGACGCCGGCTCACCACACCGACCAGTTTGCGGAGCTCGTCTGTACGAATTCGCTCCGGGCGAACAACCTGACCAATGCGGTCGGCGTCCTGAAAGAAGAAATGCGGATTCTCGGCTCGGTCATCTTGCAGTCGGCCGATTCAAGCGCCGTCCCGGCGGGCGGTGCGCTTGCGGTCGACCGGCATGACTTTTCCGGCCGCGTCACCGAACAGGTGAAAAACCACCCGCTCGTCGAAGTGATCGGCGGGGAAGTGACGGAAATCCCGGACGGCATCACCGTCATCGCGACCGGCCCGCTCACGTCCGAGGCGCTTGCCAAGGAAATCGGCAGCCTGACGGGCGAATACGATCTTTACTTTTATGATGCGGCCGCGCCGATCATCGAAAAAGAGTCGCTCGACATGGACAAGGTATATCTGAAGTCCCGCTACGACAAAGGGGAAGCCGCTTATCTGAACTGTCCGATGAACGAAGAAGAGTACAACCGGTTTTACGAGGCGTTGATCACGGCCGAAACCGTCCCGCTGAAGGACTTCGAAGAAGAGAAATACTTCGAAGGCTGCATGCCGGTCGAGGAAATGGCGCGCCGCGGGAAGGATACGCTCCGTTTCGGTCCGATGAAGCCGGTCGGGCTGGAAGATCCGAAAACCGGCAAGACGCCGTACGCGGTCGTCCAGCTGCGACAGGACAATGCGGCGGGCACGCTCTACAACATCGTCGGCTTCCAGAACCACATGAAATGGGGACCGCAGCGTGAAGTGATCCGGCTCATCCCGGGGCTTGAAGAAGCGGAAATCGTCCGGTACGGGGTCATCCACCGGAACATGTTCGTCAACTCTCCGAAAGTCCTGGCGCCGACCTACCAGCTCAAGAGCCGCAACACCCTGTTCTTCGCCGGACAGATGACCGGCGTCGAAGGCTACGTGGAATCGGCAGGCAGCGGACTTGTCGCCGGCATCAATGCCGCGCGGGTCGCGCTCGGACAGGAGCCGGTCGTCTTTCCTCATGAAACGGCGCTCGGCAGCATGGCCCGCTACATCAGTGAAGCGGATCCGACCAACTTCCAGCCGATGAACGTCAACTTCGGACTGTTTCCGCCGCTCGGCGAAAAAGTGCGCAAGAAAGCCGAACGCGCAGAAAAACAGGCTGAACGGGCGCTCGGCACAATTCGAAATTTCATGAATACAATAGCTGATTGATTGTGCAAAGCCTCTAAATGTCTTATACTTTTAGAGGCTTTTGTATTTGCACGGGGAATGGATTGAAATGTTTGGAATGGACGGACCACCCCACGCTTTTTTGAAAGGGGAGAAGGCGATGAACAGCAGGCTGCTGGAGGCGGCGGATGCGTTTCAGGCGTATATCCGTCTTGAACGCAACTTCTCGCCGCTGACCGTCGACGGGTACAGGAAGGACATGGAAGAGTTTTTCGCTTTTCTTGAAAGTGAAGGAATCGGCGATTCGCCGGACATCCGGTATCCGGAAGCGCGCCTTTTCGTAACCCGGCTCTATGACCGGGGTCTTTCCAGGGCGACCATCTCGAGGAAGATTTCCTCGCTCAGGTCATTCTTTAAGTTTGCGAGCGCCAGGCACGGGATCGATGACAGTGCCTTCCGCTCGCTCTTCCATCCCAAAAAGGAAGAAAGGCTGCCCCAGTTCTTCTACGAGGAAGAGATGGAGCGGCTTTTCGAGGCGAATCGCGGAACGTCTCCGAAGGAATTGCGCGATCTTGCCATACTGGAACTGCTTTACGCTACGGGCATGCGGGTGTCGGAATTGACCGGTCTGTCGGCTGCGGATCCGGACTTGTCCCTCGACATCGTCCGGGTGATGGGAAAGGGCCGTCGCGAGCGGTATATCCCGTTCGGGCATTTTGCCCATGAGGCGCTTGGGGATTACCTTGGTCAGGCGCGTCCGCGGATCGTCAAGGGGAACAAGCATGACCGGCTGTTCGTCAATATGAAAGGGACACCGCTGACGGACAGGGGAGTGCGCTACATACTGGACGGGATGGTCGAACGGGCGGCGCTGCATTCGCCGGTCCACCCGCATATGTTCCGGCACACCTTTGCGACCCATCTGCTCAACAACGGGGCCGACATGCGTTCGGTCCAGGAACTGCTTGGCCATGCAAGCCTGTCGTCCACGCAGATCTACACGCATGTCACGAAAGACCATCTCAGGAATACTTATATGAATGCCCATCCAAGAGCATAGTGAGGAGGAACGGCATGGAACTGCACGCAACCACAATTTTTGCGGTCCGCCATAACGGCAAGGGAGCCATGGCCGGCGACGGTCAAGTAACGCTCGGGAATCAGGTCGTCATGAAGCACACGGCACGGAAAGTGAGGCGGCTGTTCGGCGGCAAGGTGGTGGCCGGCTTCGCCGGTTCCGTCGCTGATGCATTCACGCTTTTTGAACTGTTCGAAGCAAAGCTTATGGAATATGACGGCAACCTTCAGCGGGCGGCGGTGGAACTCGCAAAAGAATGGCGCGGGGACAAAATGCTCCAGAAGCTTGAGGCCATGCTCATCGTCATGGATGAAAAGTCGATGCTGCTTGTTTCCGGATCCGGCGAAGTCATCGAGCCGGACGACGGCATCCTGGCAATCGGATCCGGCGGCAACTATGCGCTCGCTGCCGGCAGGGCGCTGAAAACACATGCCGGCGACCGGCTCGGAGCGGAGGAGATCGCCAGGGCGGCGCTGGAAACCGCAGCGGACATTTGCGTATTCACGAACGACCGGATTATCCTGGAGGTGATCGGCTGATGAAGAAGTCTTCGGAACTGACCCCGAAACAGCTGACGGAAAGCCTGGACCGGCACATCGTCGGGCAGGAAGATGCGAAGAAGGCCGTCGCGGTCGCCATGCGCAACCGCTACCGCAGAAGCCTGCTGACAGAGGAGGAGCGGTCGGAGATCATTCCGAAAAATATCCTCATGATCGGACCGACGGGCGTCGGCAAGACGGAAATCGCCCGAAGGATCGCCAAGCTGTCCGACGCGCCGTTCATCAAAGTGGAAGCGACGAAGTTCACCGAAGTCGGCTACGTCGGGCGCGACGTGGAATCGATGGTGCGCGACCTGATCGAGGCATCGATCCGCCTCGTGCGCACCGAGAAGATGGAGGAAGTGAAGGACCGGGCGGCAGAACTTGCCGAGGAGCGGCTCGTCAAGCTGCTCGTGCCTTCTTTGAAAAAAGAAAAGACCGGTCAGAATCCGTTTGAAATGCTGTTCGGCCAGCAGAACCAGGCCGGGGAAGAAGCGGAGGAAGACCCGGAAATCCGGACGAAGCGGTCAGACGTCCGAACAGACTTGAAGGCTGGGAAGCTGGAGGAGAAGCTTGTGACCGTCGAAGTGTCGGAGGAGCCGCCTTCCCTTTTTGACGCCATGCAAGGTTCGGGAATGGAACAAATGGGTATGAATATGCAGGACGCCCTGTCCGGCCTCATGCCGAAAAGGAAGCGCAAGCGGGAGATGAAAGTGAAGGATGCCCGCCGCGTCCTGGCACTCGAAGAAGCCGAAAAGCTCGTCGACCGGGAAGAGATTTCACAGGAGGCGATCAGCCGCGCCGAACAGCACGGCATCATCTTCATTGATGAAATCGACAAGATCGCTTCAAGGCAGGGAGGCGGCTCGTCTTCCGCGGACGTTTCCCGGGAAGGCGTGCAGCGAGACATCCTGCCGATCGTGGAAGGAACGACGGTCACCACGAAATACGGCCCCGTAAAGACCGACTTCATGCTCTTCATCGGTGCGGGGGCCTTCCATATCGCGAAGCCGTCGGACATCATTCCCGAGCTGCAGGGCCGCTTCCCGATCCGTGTGGAGCTCGACAAGCTGACGAAAGACGACTTCATCCGGATCTTGAAGGAACCGGACAATTCCCTTATCCGGCAGTACAGCCTGCTTCTGGCGACGGAAGGAGTCGAAATCAGCTTCACGGACGGCGCCATTGCGCGGATCGCGGAGATTGCGACCGAAGTCAACGCGGAAACCGAGAATATCGGGGCACGCCGCCTCCATACGATTCTGGAGAAGCTCCTGGAGGATCTCAGCTTCCAGGCATCGGACATCTCTCCGGCTTCCATCCAGATCACGCCGGAGTATGTCGACGGTAAATTGGGCAATATCGTAAAGAACAAAGATTTGTCACAATTCATCCTGTAATCAAACCGTTTTAGTTCCAAAAACGATTAAAAACCTTTAGAATATTCAACAAGCACACACACCCATCTTAGGAGGAATTATTTTTATGTCACTATTGAACCAGACGCGGGAGATCAACTCCATGCTCCAGGCATCCGCAGGGAAGCCGGTTAACTTCAAGGAAATGGCGGATACGCTTTCGCATGTCATCGGAGCCAACGTCTTCATCGTCAGCCGCCGGGGCAAACTCCTCGGTGCGACCATCCATCAGGAAATCCAGAACGAGCGCATGCAGGAAATGCTTGAACGGCGCCAGTTCCCGGAAGAATATACCCGCAACCTGTTCAACGTCACCGAGACGTCCCCGAACCTCGACATCAACAACGAACACACCGTGTTCCCGGTTGAGAACAAAGACCTGTTCCAGGATGCGCTTACGACGATCGTTCCGATCATCGGCGGCGGCGAGCGTCTCGGCACGCTGATCCTCGGACGCGCAAAAAATGAATTCGTCGAGAACGACCTCGTCCTCGCCGAGTACGGTGCAACGGTCGTCGGCATGGAGATCCTCCGCGAGAAGTCCGAAGAGATCGAAGCCGAAGCGCGCAGCAAGGCGGTCGTCCAGATGGCGATCAACTCCCTGTCCTACAGCGAACTCGAAGCGATCGAACACATCTTCGACGAACTGGACGGCAGTGAAGGCCTCCTCGTCGCGTCGAAAATTGCAGACCGCGTCGGCATCACCCGCTCGGTCATCGTCAACGCACTGCGCAAGCTGGAGAGCGCAGGCGTCATCGAGTCCCGCTCCCTCGGCATGAAGGGAACCTACATTAAAGTGCTGAACGACAAGTTCCTCGCCCAGCTCGAAGAACTCAAATCCAAATAATCCCCGCACTGCGGGTAACCGGGCTGCCCATCGAGGGCAGCCCTTTTTGAATCGTCGCCCGGAACAGCTACACGGTCTATCGGCTTTGATCCACAGCGTTCGTTTCTTTCGGAAATGATTCGCTTCGGCTGAGGCGACGCCCGCGGTAAGCGAACGGGTTTCTTCTACTGACGGAGTTCTTGGACGCAATCCACGGCGTTGCCCGGGCTGAGTGGAATCATATCGGCCGTGAGTGAGCGCGTTGACGAGGTGAATGGAATCATTAGGTATCGTGAGTGGGCGCGTTGCCGGAGTGAGTGGATTCGGAGTGTTTGCGGGTTGCAAAAAGGGTATATCCGTGGTATATTGTCAAATGGTGTGAATACACACGCGCCGGGACGGACGGGCAGGTGCCGACAGGCCGCCCGGAAGGACGAACGGCGCGGAGGACCAAAAAACCCAAAACGGAGGTAACACACATGGCAATTATCACAATGAAGCAACTGCTGGAAGCCGGCGTGCATTTCGGTCACCAGACACGCCGCTGGAACCCGAAGATGAAGAAATATATCTTCGTCGAGCGTAACGGCATCTACATCATCGACCTTCAAAAGACGGTCAAAAAACTCGAGGAAGCATACGACTTCATGCGTCAAACAGGCGCTGAAGGCGGCAAAGTGCTCTTCGTCGGCACGAAGAAACAAGCCCAGGACGCAATCCGCGAAGAAGCGGAACGCGCAGGCCAATACTACATCAACCAACGCTGGCTCGGCGGCCTCCTCACCAACTTCGGCACGATCCAGAAGCGCGTCAAGCGCATGAAGGACATCGAGAAGATGGAAGAGGAAGGCACATTCGACGTACTTCCGAAAAAAGAAGTCATCCAGCTTAAAAAAGAACATGAACGCCTCGTCAAGTTCCTCGGCGGCATCCGCGACATGAACGGCCTTCCGGACGTTATGTATGTGGTCGACCCGCGCAAAGAGCGCATTGCGGTCGCTGAAGCCCGCAAGCTGAACATTCCGATCGTCGGCATCGTCGACACGAACTGCGATCCGGACGAGATCGACTACGTCATCCCTGCGAACGACGACGCGATCCGTGCAGTACGCCTTCTCACAAGCAAGATGGCGGATGCGCTCGTAGAATCGAAGCAAGGCGAAGAAGAAGAAGTCGAAGCTCAGGCAGAGGAAGTCGCAGCCGAGTAAGACTGTCAGAAAGGCGATAAGCGGCTCACCGTCACTTATCGCTTTTTTTGAACAATCCAAGGTGAACCGGGCGCCCGATTGATTCGGCTCCGCCTCACATAAATTTTATCCAGACCGGGAGGAATGCCCAATGGCAGCAGTAACAGCACAAATGGTCAAAGAACTCCGCGAAAAAACTGGCGCGGGCATGATGGACTGCAAGAAAGCCCTCACACAGACAGACGGCGACATGGACGCCGCAGTTGATTTCCTTCGTGAAAAAGGCCTTTCGAGTGCAGCGAAGAAAGCAGACCGCATCGCGGCTGAAGGCTCGGTGGCAGTAAAGGTTGACGGCGACAAAGCAGTCATCCTTGAAGTGAACGCGGAAACAGACTTCGTCGCGAAAAACGAAGCGTTCCAGCAGCTCGTTTCCGATCTCGCCGACCACATCCTCAACGAACAGCCGGCTGATGTTGAAGCTGCCCTGTCCTCGAAGATGGAAAACGGCAACACGGTTGCCGACCATATTTCCAACGCGGTTGCGAAAATCGGTGAAAAAATCACCCTTCGCCGCTTTGAAATCATGGAAAAGACGGACGCAGACGCTTTCGGCGCCTACATCCACATGGGCGGCCGCATTGGCGTGCTGACGCTTCTTGAAGGCTCCACAGACGAAAACGTCGCAAAAGACGTGGCGATGCACATCGCAGCCCTCAATCCGAAATATATTTCCCGTGACCAGGTTTCCGAAGAGGAAGTCGAACACGAACGCAAAGTCCTCACGGAGCAGGCGCTCAATGAAGGCAAGCCTGAAAACATCGTTGCAAAAATGGTTGAAGGCCGTCTCGGCAAATTCTTCGAAGAGATCTGTGTGCTTGACCAGCAGTTCGTCAAAGACCCGGACAAGAAAGTCCGCGACTTCGTCAAGTCTTCCGGCGGCGAACTGAAGGCATTTGTCCGCTACGCAGTGGGCGAAGGCATCGAGAAGCGCGAAGACAACTTTGCTGAAGAAGTCATGAACCAGGTCAAAGGCAACTGATCTTCAGCCGAATATTTCCATGGGGAACACGAAATTTGTGTTCCCTATTTTTCGATAAAAAACAGCGATGATGGAGGAGACCTCATGAGCGTACCGAAATATAAAAGAGTCGTCCTGAAACTGAGCGGGGAAGCGCTGGCCGGAGAGCAAGGCTTCGGACTGTCGCCGGAGATCATCAAATCCGTAGCCGGACAGGTGAAGGATGTGGTCGACCTCGGCGTCGAAGTGGCGGTTGTCGTCGGCGGCGGAAACATCTGGCGCGGCAAGATCGGCAGCGAGATGGGGATGGACCGGGCCACGGCAGATTACATGGGCATGCTGGCCACCGTCATGAACTCACTCGCCCTCCAGGATGCGCTGGAGAAATTCGGCATCGAGACGCGCGTGTCGACTTCGATCGAAATGCGCCAGGTGGCCGAGCCTTACATCCGCAGGCGGGCCATCCGCCACCTGGAGAAAAAGCGTGTCGTCATTTTCGCCGCGGGGACGGGCAATCCGTACTTCTCGACGGATACGACGGCTGCGCTCCGTGCGGCGGAAATCGAAGCGGACGTGATCCTGATGGCGAAAAACAACGTGGACGGCGTTTATTCGGACGATCCGAAAACAAACGCGGACGCGGTGAAATATGATGCCCTCACTTACCTGGACGTCATCAAAGATGGACTCCAGGTCATGGACTCGACTGCTTCCTCGCTCTGTATGGACAATGACATCCCGCTCATCGTCTTCTCGATCATGGAGAACGGGAACATCAAACGGGCCGTCCTCGGTGAAGAAATCGGGACGGTCGTCAGGAGGAATTCGTAATGGTGAACGCAATCATCGAAGAAACGAAAGACCGAATGGCGAAATCGATCCAATCTTACAGGAGGGAACTGGCCAGCATCCGTGCCGGACGCGCCAGCGCCTCGCTCCTCGACCGCATCACGGTCGATTATTACGGCGCACCCACACCCGTCAACCAGCTTGCGGGCATTTCGGTGCCTGAAGCCCGGCTGCTCGTCATCCAGCCGTATGACAAGTCGGTCATCAACGACATCGAAAAAGCGATCCTGAAGTCGGACCTCGGCATCACGCCTGCAAACGACGGCAACGTCATCCGAATCGCCGTGCCGGCCCTCACCGAGGAGCGCCGGAAGGAACTCGCCAAGCAAGTCAAAAAAGAAGCGGAAGACGCGAAGATCGCGATCCGGAACGTCCGCCGCGACGGCAATGACAGCCTGAAAAAGATGGAGAAGAGCGGAGAGATCACTGAAGACGATCTGCGCGGCTACGGAGAAGATATCCAAAAGCTGACCGACCGCCACATCGAAGAAATCGACGAAATTGCAAAAGAGAAAGAACAGGAAATCATGGAAGTTTGACAACCGAACCATTTCCGCGAAGAGGCGTCCTAATCTGACAGGACGCCTTTTGCAGTGGTGCAAAAACTGCTATGATAGACAAAGGCATGAATCTCGAATTGCAGTTGAGTGGAGGATTTCAGAATATGTTGGATAAACTGATCCGCAAAAGAGGCGGACGGCAAGAAGCGGAAGCCCCTGACCCGGCAGATGCCGGCAGCCGCGGAGTACCGGGCCATGTTGCCATCATCATGGACGGCAACGGCCGCTGGGCAAAAAAAAGGGCGTTGCCGCGCATTGCCGGACACCATGAGGGAATGAAGACGGTCCGGAAAATCACGCGCGAGGCAAACCGGCTCGGGGTTAAAGTCCTGACGGTGTATGCCTTCTCCACGGAGAACTGGAAGAGGCCGAAGCCGGAAGTGGAATTTCTCATGAAGCTTCCCGATGAGTTCCTCGGCACCTACCTGCCGGAGCTCATCGAACAAAACGTCCGGGTGGAAATGATCGGAGACTATGAAAGCCTGCCTCCGCACACGAAGCGGGCGATCCGGCGGGCGATGGACGAAACGGCCTCCAACGACGGACTCATCCTGAATTTCGCCATGAACTACGGCAGCCGGGCAGAATTGGCCGGCGCGGTGAAAGAAATCGCGCGTTCGGTGAAAGAGGGGACGGTCCGCCCGGAGGAGATCAATGAAGCCATGATCGCCGAAGCACTCATGACCGCCCATCTCCCTGAACCGGATCTCCTTATCCGGACGAGCGGTGAAGTGCGGCTCAGCAACTTCATGCTTTGGCAGCTGGCCTACACAGAACTCTGGTTCACCGACACGCTCTGGCCGGACTTCGGCGAAGCCGACCTGCGCGAGGCGATCGACGTCTACCGGGCAAGGAACCGCCGCTACGGCGGCATCGGCAAGGAGGAGGTCAAATGAAAACACGGATCATCACGGCAGTTGTCGCCGGCCTCCTGTTTGTCCCTCTCGTCATCATCGGGGGCCTGCCGTTTACGCTTGCGGTGTTCCTGCTGGCGGCCATCGGCATGTATGAGCTCCTTCGGATGAAACACATTTCCATCGCCTCGATTCCCGGATTGCTCGCCGTCCTGGCGCTGTTCAGCTTCCTGCTGAAGCCGCACTGGGCGGATGCAGTGGCTTCATTCACCGGATATACGAAGATTGAGGTCGTCTATGCGCTCGTTCTGCTGCTTCTCGTCTACACGGTCGTCGTGAAAAACCGATTCACGTTCGAGCATGCGGCATTCACGGTGCTTGCCATGCTTTATCTCGGCATCGGCTTTTACTACCTCATCATCACAAGGGATGCGGGACTTGAATATATCGTCTTCGCGCTGATCGTCGTCTGGCTCACCGATACGGGCGCCTACTTTACGGGAAGGGCAATCGGCAAGCGGAAGCTCTGGCCGGAGATTTCCCCGAACAAGACGGTTGAAGGGTTCATCGGCGGCATTGCGGCGGCGGTCATCGCAGCCTGCATCTTCCAGGTGTTCATGCCGGTGACGCATTCTTATCTGATCCTGATCGGCGTGACCATTCTGGCATCAGTGATGGGCCAGATCGGAGACCTTGTGGAATCCGCGCTGAAACGGTACTACGGTGTAAAAGATTCCGGCAAGATCCTGCCGGGGCACGGCGGCATCCTGGACAGGTTCGACAGCCTGCTGTTTGTCCTGCCGCTGCTCAATCTTCTTCATTTTGTCGGATGACCTGAAAGGAAGATTCATATGGTAAAGAAAATCAGCCTTCTCGGTGCCACGGGTTCGATCGGCACCCAGACGGTCGATGTGGTCCGGGAAGCCCCGGACCAGTTTAAGATCACCGCGCTTGCTGCCGGTAAAAATATCGGGAAATTGCGGGAAATCATCCGGGAGACGGAACCTGAGATCGTCTCGGTGGACGCCCCGGCGGATGCAACCCTGCTTTCGGGTGAGTTCCCGAAAGTGGAATTTGTCCACGGGCGCGAAGGGCTCATCGAAGTAGCGGCCCGGTCGGATGCCGACGTGGTCGTCAGTGCCGTGGTCGGAAGCCTCGGGCTGGAGCCGACGATTGAAGCGATCCGCAACGGCCGAAACATCGCCATTGCGAACAAAGAAACGCTTGTCGCAGCGGGAGACATCGTGACGGCGGAAGCCCGCCGTCACGGCATTTCCCTCCTGCCCGTCGACAGCGAGCATTCGGCGCTGTTCCAGTCGTTGAACGGCGAAAAAGCAGAACGTGCCGAACGGCTCATCCTGACGGCTTCCGGAGGGAGTTTCCGCGACAAGACGCGCGATGAACTGGAAGGCGTGACGATCGAGCAGGCGCTGGACCATCCGAACTGGTCGATGGGCAGCAAGCTGACGATCGATTCCGCGACCATGATGAACAAAGGTCTTGAAGTGATCGAGGCCCATCATCTGTTCGGCATGCCCTATGACCGGATCGACGTGCTGATCCACCGGGAGAGCATCATCCATTCGATGGTGGAATTCGCCGACACGAGCGTCATGGCGCAGCTTGGTTCGCCGGACATGCGCGTTCCGATCCAATATGCGCTCACTTGGCCGGACCGCCTCCCGAGAAAAGGGACCGAGCGGCTCGACCTGGCCAAAATCGGCACGCTCCATTTCGAAGAAGTCGACCTGAATCGCTATCCGGCGCTCCGCATCGCATTTGAGGCGGGCCGGACGGGCGGCACGGCGACGACTGTCATGAACGCCGCAAACGAGACGGCGGTCGGTCTGTTCATGGAAGGCCGGATCGCATTCACGGAAATCGAAGGACTCGTGGAACGCGTGCTCGACCGCCATGCCGTCATCTCGTCGCCGGACCTCGGCACGGTGCTTGAGGCCGATTCGCTTGCAAGAAAAAGTGTACTCGATATGGTAAAATGATGTGATATGAAATCCGGCATCAGTCCGGGTGAAGGTGGGTGCCCATGCAAACAATCATTGCATTCGTTGTCGTCTTCGGCACACTTGTATTTTTCCATGAACTCGGCCACTTCCTGTTCGCCAAGCGGACGGGCATCATGGTGCGCGAGTTCGCCATCGGCTTCGGTCCGAAACTTCTCGGCATCACGAAGGGCGAGACGCTCTATACGATCCGGCTCCTGCCGCTCGGCGGCTATGTCCGGATGGCCGGAGAGGATTTTGACACATTCGAACTGCAGCCGGGCCACCGGATCGGTCTCGTCCTGGACCAAAACGGCAACGCGGAGCGGATTGTCCTGAACCAGAACGACCGCACACCGGATATGCTTTATCTGGAAGTGGAAAAAGCGGATCTGGAGAAGGATTTGTACATCGAAGGCTATGACGAGGAGGAACAGAAGGTCCGCTATCCGGTAGCCCGGAATGCGGTCATTTCCGAAAAGGGCCAAGAGACGATCATCGCGCCGCATGACCGGCAGTTCGAATCCAAGCCGCTCGGCGCACGTGCGCTGACGATCTTTGCCGGCCCGCTGTTCAACTTCATCCTTGCCTTCGTCATCTTCACGCTGCTTGGCCTGTTCCAGGGCATTCCGACAAACGAAGCCCTCATCAAGGATGTCACGGATGACGGGCCTGCCGTCTCGGCGGGAATCGAGCCGGGAGACATCATCGAGTCGGTGGACGGCAAGAAAATCGATTCGTGGAATGCTTTCGCCGCCATCATCCAGGACCGTCCCGGTGAGCAACTGCAAATCGGTGTCGGCCGCGACGGCAAACATCTGGAATTTCCGCTCACGGCGGATTCGGTGGACGTCGAAGGACAGACGATCGGCCAGATCGGCGTGATCCACGAACCGGTCTATGAAAAGAACCCACTGAAAGCCTTTGTCTACGGCGGAGAACAGACCTGGTTCTGGTTCAAGCGGATCTTCGAACTGCTCGGCATGCTCGTCACGGGGAAATTCTCGATTGACGCGCTGTCCGGGCCGGTCGGGATCTACCAGGCGACCGGCCAGGTTGCCCAGTACGGCATCTTCAACCTGATGAGCTGGGCGGCGGTGCTCAGCATCAACCTGGGCATCATGAACCTCCTGCCGCTGCCTGCGCTCGACGGGGGCCGGCTCTTGTTCTTCGGCTTTGAGGCCATCAGGGGCAAGCCGATCGACAAGCAGAAAGAAGGCATGGTCCATCTGGTCGGCATCATGCTGCTCATGGTGCTCATGATCGTCGTCACGTGGAACGATATCCAGCGGTTCTTCTTCTGACGAATTACTATAACTCACGAATCCGGGGTGCAAAATCCGATGAGACAAAGCAAAACGTTCATACCAACATTGCGCGAAACGCCGGCTGATGCGGAGATCCGTTCCCATCAGTTCCTGCTGCGCGCAGGTTACATCCGGCAAAATACGAGCGGGGTTTATTCGTACCTGCCGCTCGGCAAAAAGATGCTGAGGAAAATCGAGACGATCGTCCGGGAAGAGATGGACGCAATCGGCGGTTCGGAAGTGCTCATGCCGTCCCTGCAACAGGCCGAACTCTGGCAGGAAACCGGGCGCTGGTACACTTACGGTCCGGAGCTCATGAGGCTGCACGACCGCCACGACCGGGAATTTGCCCTCGGGCCGACACACGAGGAAGTGGTCACGTCGCTCCTGAGAGACGAAGTCAAGTCGTACAAGAAACTGCCTCTGACGCTTTACCAGATCCAGACGAAGTTCCGTGACGAAAAGCGGCCCCGCTTCGGCCTGCTCCGTGGACGGGAATTCATCATGAAAGATGCCTACTCCTTCCATGATTCCAAGGAGAGTCTGGACGAAACATACGCGGACATGAAGCAGGCGTATACGAACATCTTCACCCGACTCGGCCTCAACTTCCGGGCGGTCATCGCGGATTCCGGCGCGATCGGCGGCAAGGACACGCATGAGTTCATGGTGCTTTCCGACATCGGGGAAGACACGATCGCCTACAGCGATTCGTCCGAATACGCGGCCAACATCGAAATGGCGGAAGTCAATGTGGATTACGCTGTTCCGGAAGAAACCGAAAAGGCGCTCGAGAAAGTCGAAACACCGGACGTCCGCACCATTTCCGACGTGTCCGCTTTCCTCGGGGTAGAGCCGGCAGACTGCCTCAAGACGCTTGTGTTCATCGTGGATGACGAGCCGGTCGTCGTGCTCTGCCGCGGCGATCACGAGATCAACGACATCAAGGTAAAAAATGCACTGGACGGCAAAGTCGTCGAACTGGCGACGCCCGAACAGGTCAAGGAAGCGACCGGCACCGACATCGGCTCGCTCGGACCGGTCAAGCTGCCGACGGGACTCAGGGTCATCGCCGACCACGCCGTCCGATCGGTGCGAAACGCCGTGACGGGAGCCAATGAAGACGGCTTCCATTACAAAAACACCAATCCGGAGAGGGATTTCTCGGTGGACCGCTATGAAGATCTGCGCTTCATCATGGAGGGCGATCCGTCGCCGGACGGCCAGGGGACGATCAAGTTCGCCCGCGGCATCGAGGTCGGCCACATCTTCAAGCTCGGAACGACTTATTCGGAGCCGATGGACGGAAAGTTCCTCGACAGCAACGGCCGGGAACAACCATACATCATGGGTTGCTACGGAATCGGCGTATCGCGCATCCTGTCGGCAATGGCCGAGCAGTTCCACGACGAGAGCGGCCTCGCCTGGCCGAAGGAGATGGCGCCTGCAGACATCCATCTTCTGCCGGTGAATATGAAAGATGACGACCAGCGCCAGCTTGCCGATGAACTGTATCACCTCCTCACTTCTTACCGGTATGAGTGCCTCTATGACGACCGTCCTGAACGTGTTGGAGTCAAATTTGCAGATGCCGATCTTATCGGCCTGCCGGTCCGCATCACGATCGGCAAAAAAGCGGCCGAAGGGATTGTGGAAGTTAAATTCCGCAAAACCGGCGATACGGTCGAATGGAAAAAGGAAGAACTGACGGACAAGCTTCGTTCGTTCTTTGGCTAATCGACGCTCGGAAAAGATGGGAATGGCCCGGTTTGGGCTTTTCCCTTCTTTTTTCTCTCCGGGCATGGAAGGGGGAGAAAGCTGTTGGAACAGGATCCAAAGATGCGCTTTAATATCCTGCTGCAGCATATCGGCATGACCGACGACGGGATGGCCGGGTATTTCGGAGGCGCTGCGCTTGAACGTCTGGATGTTCACAAGAAGTCGCGCGTCTGGCATTTTCGCGTCACGCTGAAACGGATTTTGCCGGTCACGGTTTTTTCGGAGTTCAGGAAGAGAATCGATGCGACATTCAGTCCGGTGGCCCGCGTCCTTTTGGACATCCGGGCGGAAGAGCCGGCGGCGGATGAGAAGCTGGTGCAGGGCTACTGGCCCTTTGTGCTGGAAGAACTGCCGGACATGTCGCCTCCCGTAAGGGCTCGTCTGTCAGGTCAGCTCCCGTCATGGAACGGCCAATCCCTTCAGCTCACATGCGGCTCCGAGCTGGAGCTTCAGACGATGAAGGGAAAATACGCCCGGATTCTGGCGGAGGTCTATGCGGGATTCGGCTTTGCGCCCGTCCCTGTGGAATTTGTCCTCGGTGAAGAGGATGAGGGGGCCGAAGAAGAACGCAAGAAATTCTTGGAACAACGACGCGCCGAGGAAGAGGCGCTTGCGAGCCGCGCACTTGCGGACCTTCAAAAACGCGAGAAGGAAAAGAAAGAGTCCGGCAAGCCGTCCGGACCATTTTCCATCGGCCTTCCGATCAAACCGGATGAGCCGATCACCGGCATCCGCCTCATCCAGGACGAGGAGCGCAGGGTGACGATCGAGGGCGTCGTCTTTGATGTGGAAATCCGGGAGCTCAGGAGCGGCAGGTCCCTCCTTACGGCAAAAGTGACCGACTACACCGACTCGATCCAGGTGAAAATGTTCTCCCGGGACAAGGAAGACGCAGAGGCGATGACCGGACTCAAAAAAGGGGCCTGGGTCCGTGCAAGAGGATCGATCCAGAACGACACATTCGTCCGCGACCTCATCATGATGGCACAGGACATCATGGAAATCACCCCGGCCATCAGGAAAGACACCGCGCCGGAAGACCGCAAGCGGATCGAGCTCCATGCTCATTCCAACATGAGCCAAATGGACGCGGTCGTCTCAGCGGGCGAGATCGTCGCCCAAGCGGCGAAATGGGGGCACCCGGCGGTCGCCATCACAGATCATGCCAACGTACAAGGGTTTCCGGATGCCTATACCGCCGGCCAGAAGCACGGCATCAAAGTCATTTTCGGCCTTGAGGCGAACATTGTGAATGACGGCGTTCCCGTCGCCTATGAGGAAGTGGACAGAAACCTGGATGACGCCGAATACATCGTCTTTGACGTGGAGACGACCGGCCTGTCCGCCGTCTACGATAAGATCATCGAGCTGGCGGCGGTCCGCGTGAAGGACGGGGAGATCATCGATACGTTCGAGAGCTTTTCGGACCCGGGCCATCCGCTGTCCGCCACGACGATTGACCTGACGGGGATCACCGACGATATGGTGCGGGGAACTCCGCAGATCGAAGAAGTCGCACGGCGGTTCCATGAATGGGCCGGAACGGGGATCCTCGTTGCGCACAACGCCTCCTTCGATATGGGTTTCCTGTACGAAGCCTATAAAAAGGCGGGCATCGAGGAAAGGTCGCATCCGGTGATCGATACACTTGAACTCGCCCGGATGCTTCATCCGGAACTGAAGAACCACCGTCTGAACACGCTTTGCAAGAAGTTCGGCATCGACCTCACCCAGCATCACCGGGCGATCTATGACTGTGAGGCGACAGGCCATCTGCTTGTCCATCTGCTGAAAGAGGCGGAAGAGCTGGGGATCAAAAACCACAATGAATTCAATCTGCATATCGGCGGCGGGGATGCCTACAAGCGCGCCCGCCCGTCCCACTGCACGATTCTCGTGAAAAACCAGACCGGCCTGAAAAACCTGTTCAAGCTCGTCTCCTCTTCCCATACGGAGACGTACTACCGGGTTCCCCGCATTCCGCGCTCGGTGCTCCAGCGGCACCGGGAAGGTCTGCTCATCGGCTCGGGCTGCGACAAGGGAGAGGTATTTGAGGGGCTCATGCAGAAGCCGCTCGATGAAGTGGAGGAGATTGCGAAGTTCTACGACTACCTCGAAGTACACCCGAAACCGGTCTATGCCCATCTGATCGAACTGGAGCTTGTCCGGGATGAATGGAACCTTGAAGACATCATCCGCAAAATGATGAAGCTCGGCAAAAAAACTGGACTGCCGGTCGTTGCCACGGGGAATGTCCATTACATCGAGGATCACCAGGCTGCTTACCGGAAGATTCTTATCGGTTCGCAAGGCGGTGCCAATCCGCTGAACCGGCATTCTCTGCCCGATGTCCACTTTCGGACAACCGATGAAATGCTGGAGGAGTTTGCGTTCCTCGGCGAAGAGAAGGCCGAGGAGATCGTCATCGACAACCCGAGATGGGTGGCGGAACAGATCGGAGAAGTCCAGGTCATCAAGGATGAACTGTTCACCCCCGTCATCGAAGGCGCGGACGATGAGGTGCGGGATCTCACCTACACGATGGCCCATTCAATCTACGGCGAAAAACTGCCGGAAATCGTCACCGAACGTCTGGAAAAAGAATTGAAGTCAATCATCGGGCACGGATTTGGGGTCATTTACCTCATTTCTCACAAGCTCGTCAAAAAGTCGCTTGACGACGGATACCTCGTCGGATCCAGGGGATCGGTCGGCTCTTCGCTCGTTGCCACGATGATGGAAATCACGGAAGTGAACCCGCTTCCGCCGCACTACGTATGCCCTTCGTGCAAGAAATCAGAGTTCATCACGGACGGAAGCATCGGTTCCGGGTTTGACCTGCCGAGAAAAGACTGCGGGGACTGCGGTGTCCCGATGACAAAGGACGGCCACGACATTCCGTTTGAGACGTTCCTCGGTTTCAAGGGCGACAAAGTCCCGGATATCGATTTGAACTTCAGCGGCGAATACCAGCCGCGCGCGCACAATTATACAAAAGAGCTGTTTGGTGAAGACTATGTGTACCGTGCCGGGACAATCGGGACGGTTGCCGAGAAAACGGCCTACGGATATGTGCGCGGCTACATGAACGACAACAACCTGACGATCAGGGGAGCGGAGATCGACCGCCTCGTTCAAGGCTGCAGCGGCGTCAAGCGGAACACCGGCCAGCACCCGGGCGGGATCATCGTCGTTCCGGACACGATGGACATTTACGACTTCACGCCGATCCAGTATCCGGCGGACGATCAGGAGTCCCCTTGGAAAACGACGCACTTCGACTTCCACTCCATCCATGATAATCTGCTGAAGCTGGATATACTCGGACATGATGACCCGACCGTCATCCGGATGCTCCAGGACTTGTCCGGGATGGATCCGAAGACAATCCCGACGGACGATCCGGAAGTGATGAAGATTTTCAGCGGACCGGAATCGCTCGGCGTCACGGAAGAGCAGATCCGCTGCAAGACCGGCACGCTCGGCATCCCGGAATTCGGGACGCGCTTCGTCCGCCAGATGCTCGAAGACACCAGGCCGTCGACTTTCTCTGAACTGGTCCAGATTTCCGGGCTTTCCCACGGCACGGATGTCTGGCTCGGCAACGCACAGGAACTCATCCACAACAAAACGTGCGTCTTGTCCGAAGTGATCGGCTGCCGGGACGACATCATGGTCTACCTGATCTACCAGGGCCTCGAACCGTCGCTCGCCTTCAAGATCATGGAATCGGTCCGGAAAGGGAAAGGCCTGACACCGGAATTCGAATCCGAGATGAAAAAGCAGGGTGTGCCGGACTGGTACATCGATTCCTGCAAAAAGATCAAGTACATGTTCCCGAAGGCGCACGCCGCCGCTTACGTGCTCATGGCAGTCCGGATCGCCTGGTTCAAGGTCCACCGCCCGCTTTTGTACTATGCGGCCTACTTCACGGTAAGGGCGTCCGACTTTGATCTGATCGGCATGAACAAGGGATCGGCGACGATCCGGGCGAAAATCGATGAAATCGAGGCCAAGGGGCTGGATGCTTCTCCAAAAGAGAAAAGCCTTCTCACGGTCCTCGAACTCGCGCTGGAAATGTGCGAGCGCGGTTTTCGTTTTGCGAAAGTCGATTTGTACAAATCGAAGGCCACCGAGTTCGTCATCGAAGGCGACGCCCTGATCCCGCCGTTCAACGCGGTTCCGGGACTCGGCAACAACGTCGCGCGGCAGATTGTTGAAGCACGCGCGGAAGGAGAATTCCTGTCCAAGGAAGATCTTCAGCAAAGGGGCCGTGTTTCAAGGGCCATCATCGACTATATGGACGAGCTCGGCTGCCTCGAAGGCATGCCCGAAGCGAACCAGCTTTCACTGTTCTGATCGGTTGCAACACCTATGCGGCTATGGTAAAATTGTCTCAACAAGTTCGGATAGTCGCGCGCAGAAGAGTGGGATCTCCCGCTCTTTTCTGTTTGTCGAGAGCTTTTTTTCCGGGAACCAAGGAGGTTTTTATGAGCAAAATCACATCTCAAGTCGAAGAGCTCGTCAGCCCGATCCTTGATCAGGAAGGGCTGGAGCTGGTCGATATTGAATTCGTCAAAGAGGGCCGTGACTGGTTCCTCCGGGTATTCATCGATACGCCGGGCGGAGGAATCGACATCGAGCAATGTGCAGCTGTCAGCGAGCAGCTCAGCATGAAGCTGGATGAAACAGACCCGATTCCGCAGAACTACTTTTTGGAAGTGTCTTCTCCGGGAGCCGAACGGCCGCTCAAAAAGGAGAAAGACTTTGAAAATGCGGTGGGTTCGTTCGTCCACTTCCGGACGTATGAACCCATCGGCGGTTCGAAGGAGTTTGAGGGCTACCTGCTTTCCTACGGGGAAGAGGGAGCGGAGATCGAGATGAGAGTGAAGACCCGCAAAGTCAAGATCGAGATACCGAAGGACAAGATCGCGTTTGCGCGCTTGGCCATCGATTTCTAGGCATAAAGTCAGGACAGGAGTGAATAGCAGATGAGCAGTGATCTTCTTGAGGCGCTCACCGCCCTTGAAAAACAAAAGGGGATTTCCCGTGAGGTGCTGATTGAAGCGATCGAAACGGCACTTGTGACGGCCTACCGCCGGAACTTCAACCAGGCGCAGAATGTCCGTGTGGATCTGAACATGGACGCCGGCACGATGCGCGTGTATTCGCGTAAAGATGTCGTGATGGAGGATGACATCGAGGATGACCTCCTGCAGATTTCGCTTGAAGAAGCACGCAAGATCAATCCGCTCTATGAGCTCGGGGACGTCGTGGAAGAAGAAGTGACGCCGCGTGAATTCGGACGGATTGCCGCACAGACCGCCAAGCAGGTCGTTACGCAGCGTGTTCGTGAAGCGGAGCGCGGAATGATCTATGATGAGTACGTAGACCGTCAGGACGACATCGTCAACGGTGTCGTCGAGCGGCTGGATCCGCGGAACATTTACGTCAGCCTCGGAAAGGTGGAGGCCGTTCTTCCCTCGAACGAACAGATTCCGTCCGAAACCTACAAGCCCCACGACCGCATCAAAGTATACATCACGAAAGTGGAGCGCTCATCGCGCGGCCCGCAAGTGTTTGTTTCGCGGACCCACCCGGGACTCCTGCGCCGGCTGTTTGAAATGGAAGTGCCTGAAATCTATGATGGCATCGTCGAGATCAAGTCAATCGCACGCGAAGCGGGAGACCGCTCCAAAATCTCGGTCTGTGCACACAACGAAGACGTGGATCCGGTCGGCTCCTGCGTCGGCGCCCGCGGAAACCGTGTGCAGACGATCGTCGATGAACTGTCCGGCGAAAAGATCGACATCGTGGAATGGTCCGAGAATCCGGAAATCTTCGTCGCCAATGCACTGAGCCCCGCAAAGGTGCTGGATGTACTCGTCAACGAAGAAGAAAAGTCGACGACCGTCGTCGTGCCCGATTACCAGCTTTCCCTCGCGATCGGAAAGAGGGGTCAGAATGCGCGCCTTGCCGCCAAGCTGACCGGCTGGAAGATCGACATCAAGAGCGAAGCCGATGCACGCGAGCTCGGCATTTATCCGCGGACGGTGACCGGCGATGCGATGTCGGATGAAGACGGCTCCGGGGAAGAGTGGCTGGAAGATGAAGTGTTCGGTGAAGCAGAGTATGATTTGTATGATGAAGCTGAATCCGAAGAGTCCGGCGAGATCGACCTGTACGGTGAAGATGCCGGCGAAGATGAAGCGGAGCCGGCAGACGAAGACTGACCGGAAAGGATGACAAGCGATGGCGAATGCCAAGAAAGTGCCTCTCCGCAGATGTGCGGCAACGGGCGGCATGTTTCCGAAGAAAGAAATGATCCGCATCGTCCGCTCCAAGGACGGAGAAGTGTCCGTTGACCCGACGGGCAAAAAGTCCGGCCGGGGCACCTACATCTCCAAATCGGAAGAGGCTGTCAAACAGGCGAAAAAGCGGAATGCCCTTGAAAACCAGCTCGGGGTGAAAGTGCCCGATGAATTATATGATGAGGTTCTTCGCCTCATCCTGAGAGAAAAACTGTTATGAGAGACATGAGCCGGCAAAAAGTGTTCAACCTGATCGGCCTTGCGGCGCGCGCACGCAAAATTACGACAGGTGAAGAACTGGTACTCGGCGCCATCCGGAACGGATCGGCGAGAGTGGTCGTCCTTTCAAACGATGCTTCGGCCAACACGGCGGACAAGATGAAGAACAAGTGCAGCCATTACGGAATTCCACTGCATGAATTCGGCTCCCGTTGCGAGCTAGGCCATGCAATCGGAAAGGAGGCGCGCGTCGTAGTGGCAATAACGGACAGCGGTTTTGCAAAAAAGCTGTCCAGCCTGCTAAGGGAACAAGAGGAGGAGTGACCGAATGACGAAGATCAGAGTCCATGAATATGCGAGAACGGTCAATAAATCAAGCCGGGAAGTCATCGACGAACTGAGCAAAATGAATATTGACGTTAAAAATCATATGTCCATGCTGGACGGGAACGCTACCACCAAGCTGGACCAAAAGTTCGGCCGGGAAGGCGGACAGCCAAAGCGTGACGGCAACCGCACGGGCAATCAAGGCGGCAACCGACCGGCAGGCCAAAGCCAAGGCGGCAATCGCCAAGGCCAGGGCGGCAATCGTCCGGCAGGCCAAGGCCAAGGCGGCAATCGTCAAGGCCAGGGCGGCAACCGACCGGCAGGCCAGAACCAGGGTACAGGCAACCGCCAGGGCCAGGGCGGCAACCGACCGGCAGGCCAGAACCAGGGTACAGGCAACCGCCAGGGCCAGGGCGGCAACCGACCGGCAGGCCAGAACCAGGGCACAGGCAACCGCCAGGGCCAGGGCGGCAATCGACCGGCAGGCCAAAGCCAGAGCGGCGGCAATCGTCCGGCAGGCCAGAGTCAGGGCACAGGCAACCGCCAAGGCCAGGGTGGCGGCAACCGCCAAGGCCAGGGCGGACGCAGAGGACCGGGCGGGCGTCCAATCCGCGGCACGCATCAGGGCAGAAAGAAACGGCAGCCGGTCCAGCAAGTTCCGCGCACGCCAAAACCGCTGCCGGAGAAAATCACCTTCTATGAATCGCTTTCCGTGGCCGAACTGGCCAAAAAACTTGGCCGGGAACCTTCGGAAATCATCAAAAAGCTCTTCATGCTCGGCGTGATGGCCACGATCAACCAGGAACTCGACAAAGATGCGATTGAGCTTATCTGTGCCGATTACGGGGTAGAAGTGGAAGAAGAGATCCGCGTGGACATCACCGACCTGGAAACTTACTTCGAGGAAGAAGAAGGCGCGGAGGAACTCAAAGAAGAACGTCCGCCGGTCGTGACGATCATGGGTCACGTTGACCACGGGAAAACGACCCTGCTGGACTCGATCCGCAACACGAAAGTGACGGAAGGCGAAGCAGGCGGCATCACCCAGCATATCGGTGCCTACCAGATTGAAGACAAAGGCAAGAAGATCACCTTCCTGGACACTCCGGGTCACGCCGCATTCACCACGATGCGTGCCCGCGGAGCCAAAATCACCGATATTACGATTCTCGTTGTGGCAGCGGATGACGGCGTTATGCCGCAGACCATCGAGGCGATCAACCACGCCAAAGCTGCGGAAGTGCCGATCATCGTCGCTGTCAACAAAATGGATAAGCCGTCCGCCAATCCGGACCGCGTCATGCAGGAATTGACGGAGCACGGGCTCGTGCCGGAAGACTGGGGCGGGGAGACGATCTTTGTCCCGATTTCAGCATTGAAAGATGAAGGCATCGACACGCTGCTTGAAATGGTTCTTCTCGTTTCCGAAGTGGAAGAACTCAAGGCCAATCCGAACACACGCGCACGCGGCACTGTCATTGAAGCCCGGCTCGACAAAGGCCGCGGCTCTGTCGCTACGCTGCTCGTCCAGGACGGCACGCTCAAAATCGGCGATCCGATTGTTGTCGGCTCCGCATTCGGACGCGTCCGCGCCATGGTCAATGACGTCGGCCGCCGCGTAAAAGACGCCGCACCTTCCACCCCGGTTGAAATCACCGGGCTGAATGATGTGCCGCTCGCCGGAGACCGCTTTGTCGTATTCGAAGACGAAAAGACGGCCCGCCAGGTCGGGGAATCCCGCGCCATGGACGTCATCCAGGAACAGCGCGGCGAGAAATCCCGCGTCACGCTCGACAATCTGTTCGAACAGATGAAACAGGGCGAAATGAAAGATCTGAACCTCATCGTCAAAGCAGACGTGCAGGGTACGGTCGAAGCGATGGCCGCTTCCCTCATGAAGATTGAGGTCGAAGGCGTCAACGTAAAAATCATCCATACAGGCGTCGGTGCCATCACGGAATCCGACATCAGCCTGGCAGCGGCTTCCAATGCCATCGTTATCGGCTTTAACGTTCGACCGGACGTCAATGCCAAGCGGGCGGCCGACGAGGAAGGCGTGGACATCCGCCTGCATAAGGTCATCTACAAAGTGATTGAAGAAATCGAATCCGCGATGAAGGGCCTCCTGGATCCAGAATTCGAAGAAAAAGTCATCGGCCAGGCAGAAGTGCGCGAAACGTTCAAAGTCTCCAAGGTCGGCACAATTGCCGGCGCTTATGTGACCGAGGGCAAAGTGACACGGGATTCCGGCGTCCGCGTGATCCGCGACAGTGTCGTCATCTTTGAGGGCGAGCTCGATACGCTCAAGCGTTTCAAGGATGATGCCAAGGAAGTTTCCCGCGGCTATGAGTGCGGGATGACGATCAAGAACTTCAATGACGTCAAGGAAGGCGACATCATCGAAGCCTTCGTCATGCAAGAGGTCGAGCGGGCGTGATCATCCTCGCCGAATGCGAGTTTCATCTTTATGAAACCCATTCTTTGAAGGACAAGCGGGCCATCCTGCAGCGCATGCTCACCAGGGTCAGACAGCAATATAATGTCTCCATCGCCGAAACAGCCTATCAGGATCTGTGGCAGCGGGCCGGCATTTCGGTTGTCGCTGTGGCTTCATCGAGGACCGCGGCCGAACGGGAAGTCGACCGCGTGCTGAATTTCCTGATGTCCCATTCCGGCTGGGAGATGACTGAAAGCACAAAGCAAGACTTATAGCGGAAGCCGAGGTGTTCAATATGACAATGAGGGCAAACCGCGTGGCGGAGCAGATGAAAAAAGAGCTTGGGGAGATCATCGCCAGAAAACTGAAGGATCCCCGGATCGGATTCGTCACGGTGACGGACGTCGAAGTGACCGGCGACCTCCAGCAGGCCACCATCTTCATTTCCGTGCTGGGCGACGACCGCCAGAAGGAAGAGACGCTCAAAGGGCTGACGAAGGCGAAAGGGTATATCCGGTCCGAAATCGGACATCGGATCCGCCTGCGGAAAACTCCGGAGATCTTCTTTGAGTTCGACGAGTCGGTCGATTACGGGAACCGGATCGAATCTCTTCTCAGGCAGGTCAATGAATCAAAGCCGGAGACAGAGGAATAATGGAAAAGAGCCTGCAGCCGGATCGGCGCAGGCTCATTTTCCGTACATACGCAGTGGCTGCCGGCAGAAGGCACAGATGACGGTGTCTGTTTCTGCCGGACAGAAAGGGGGTTCCGCAATGCATGAAGGGATCTTGCCGCTCTGGAAAGAGAAAGGCATGACGTCTCATGACTGTGTGTTCAAGCTGAGGAAAATTTTGCGGATGAAGCGCATCGGCCATACCGGCACGCTCGATCCGGACGTGGAAGGCGTCCTGCCGATCTGCCTCGGCAAAGCAACCAAGGCTGCCGAGTACATAACAGATGCCGGCAAAACGTACGAGGCGGTGATCAGCATCGGCCGCGCCACCGAGACCGAAGACGCGGGTGGCGCGACAGTCGACTCGGACCTCTCTGAGAAGCAAATCCCGGCGGACCGGGTCCGGGAGGTCCTGGAAAGCCTGACAGGCGAAATCGTCCAGACGCCGCCGATGTATTCCGCCGTCAAGGTGAATGGCCGCCGGCTTTACGAATATGCACGCAAAGGAATTGAAGTGGAACGGCCGTCGCGCACGGTCGTCATCCACCGCATGGAATTGCTATCGGGCGAACCGGTTTTTGCAGGAGAGGAGCCGCAGTTTAAAATCCGGGTGGAATGCGGAAAAGGGACGTATATCCGGACGCTTGCCGTTCGGATCGGCGAGGAGCTCGGCTATCCGGCCCACATGGCGTCGCTCGTGAGGACGGCTTCCGGACTTTTTTCATCCGGCGACTGCCTGACGCTGCAAGAGGTGGAGAGCCTCCGGGAGGCCGGCCGGCTCGATGAAGCGATTTTTCCGGTGGAACGGGCACTCGACGGTTTCCCTGCAGAAGAATTGGACGACGATCTGTTTGCGCGCGTCCTGAACGGTCAAGTATTGCCGGCTCACGGGCAGCTTGAGGAAAATGAGCGGATGGTCTTCACAAAACAGGGGAGAGCCGTCGCGGTTTACCGCAGGCACCCCGAAAAACCGGGACTGATGAAGCCGGAAAAAATGTTCGGATCTCCTGAAGAGAAGGAGGAAAACCAGTGAAAATCTTTAATATCTTATACCCGGCTATGCCGGATACGGGTGCCGGCGGCTATTCCGTCGCGGCGGGATTTTTCGACGGCGTCCACCGCGGACATCAGAAAGTGATCGGGCATGCGCTGGAAGTCGCCGAAAGAGAAGGGCTGATCCCGGCCGTCATGACATTCGATCCTCATCCGTCCGCCGTTCTCGGCAACAAGAAAGAAGTGACCTACATAACGCCGATTGATCAGAAGATGGAAATTCTTGAAGGCATGGGAGTAGAAGCGGTGTTTGTCATCCGGTTCACGAAAGAATTTGCATCGCTCACTCCGGAGATGTTCATTGACGCTTATGTGAAAGGCATCGGCGTCCGGCACATCACGACCGGATTTGATTTCACGTTCGGCAAGTTCGGCAAGGGGACACCCGAAGACCTCCGCCGCTTTGCGGAGGGAACTTATGGCGTTTCCGTCATCGGAAAAGTCGAGGAGGACGGCGACAAAGTGAGCTCAACGAGAATCCGCCGGCTGCTCGGAGAAGGGGACGTCCGGGGAGCCGCCGGACTTCTCGGACGCCCGCTCATGACTGACGGAACCGTCATAGAAGGAGACAAGCGCGGACGGCTGATCGGGTTCCCGACAGCGAACGTCAAGCCCGTAAAGGAATCCTTCTTGCCCGCTCCCGGTGTTTATGCCGTGTTCTTTGAAACGGACGGAGTGAAATACCCGGGCGTCCTGAATGCGGGCTATCGTCCGACGTTCAAGAATCCCGGGGAGACCGAGCTGTCGGTCGAAGTGAATCTGATCGGGTTTGAAGGGGACCTGTACGGGAAGGAAGTCCGGGTTCTCTGGATGGAACGGATCCGCGAGGAACGAAAGTTCGACGGCGTGGATGCGCTGAAAGAACAAATCAGTCGCGACAAAGAAGAAGCAGAAAAACTTCTTTCCGGACACGCCCGCGGTTGAATCGGACCCGATGCTGTGATATGATTTATTTGTGCTGAAGCACTTAACCGTTGCTTGGCAATCGATTCACCTACGTTTGCTGGGGAATTGGGGATATCATTTTATGTTTTGGAGGTGAACAGGATGGCATTGACAAAAGAGCGTAAAAACGAACTCATCCAAGAGTTCCGCACGCATGAATCGGATACGGGCTCCCCGGATATCCAGATCGCTATCCTCACGGAAGAGATCAACAACCTGAACGAACACTTGCGCACGCACAAGAAAGACCACCACTCCCGCCGCGGCCTTTACAAAATGGTCGGCCGTCGCCGGAACTTGCTCAAGTACCTTCGTGAAAACGACGTTCAACGCTATCGCGACCTGATCGCGAAACTCGGCCTCCGCCGATAATCGCGTGACCTTTAAAAAAAGCGGGCTTCGGCCCGCTTTTTTCTATGCCCGAAATCCCTTCGCATCCCACCGCCATTTTTGGTACACTAAATTAGATACATAGAAAGAAAAGCGGAGCGGGCCGCCTAGACCCGACAGGCATAAGTCCGCCGGCGGAGCGAAGCCTGCTTCGAGTAGCCGTCGGACTTATGACCCCGAGGGTCTGGCCCACGCAGCTGGACAAAGAAAAGCGGAGCGTGCCGAGATGGGAAGCCGGCCAAAGACAACCGATTTGCGGCAAAGGCTGGCTGACCCGCTGATGCGGTCCTCCCGTAGGGCTTGCTCCTGTATTTCCGGCAGAACAAATGACCAAAATGAATATGGGTATTTAAAGAGAGGAGACATCCGTTTGAACGTCAATGAGAAGAAGTACACCTTCAATTGGGCCGGCCGCGATCTGGTCGTGGAAACCGGCAAGTTTGCCAAGCAGGCAAACGGTGCGGTTCTCGTGCGGTACGGGGATACGGCTGTGCTTTCGACGGCAACCGCTTCCAAAGAACCGAAACCGCTTGATTTCTTCCCGCTCACCGTCAATTATGAGGAGCGGCTGTACGCGGTCGGGAAGATACCGGGCGGGTTCATCAAGCGGGAGGGGCGTCCGTCGGAAAAGGCGGTCCTGACAAGCCGGCTGATTGACCGTCCGATCCGTCCGCTGTTCCCGGACGGCTTCCGCAACGAAGTCCAGGTAATTTCCATGGTCATGTCCGTGGACCAGGACTGCTCCTCCGAGATGGCAGCGATGTTCGGTTCCTCGCTGGCACTCATGGTGTCAGATATACCGTTTGGCGGCCCGATTGCGGGTGTCCAGGTCGGCCGGATCGACGGGAAATTCATCATCAACCCGACGATCGAACAGGAAGCCCAGAGTGACATCGATCTCATCGTCGCCGGCACGAAAGACGCCGTCAACATGGTCGAAGCGGGGGCACAGGAAGTTCCGGAATCCGTGATGCTGGAAGCCATCATGTTCGGGCATGAGGAGATCAAACGCCTCATTGCCTTCCAGGAAGAGATCGCCGCTGAAATGGCGAAGGACAAGCGGGAAATCCGGCTGTTTGAGCTGGATGAAAACTTGTTCGGCATTGTGAAAGAGCAAGCCGAGGCGCGTCTTCTCGAATCGATCCAGGTGAAGGAAAAGCATGCCCGGGAAGAAGCCATCCAGGCTGTGAAAAAAGAAGTGCTCGAAAGCTATGCGGACGACGAGGATGCCGATCTCGGACAGGTCCGGGCCATCCTGGACAAGCTCGTCAAGGAAGAGGTCCGTCGGCTGATCACGGATGAAAAAATCCGTCCTGACGGCCGCCGCCCGGATGAGATCCGGCCGCTTGCTTCCGAAGCCGGCGTGCTCGGCCGCACGCATGGGTCCGCGCTCTTCACACGCGGGCAGACGCAGGTGCTCAGCATTTGTACGCTCGGTGCGCTCGGGGACGTCCAGATCATCGACGGCCTCGGACTCGATGAGTCGAAACGGTTCATGCACCACTATAACTTCCCTCAGTTCAGCGTCGGAGAAACCGGTCCGATCCGCTCCCCGGGCCGCCGCGAAATCGGCCACGGGGCACTCGGTGAACGGGCGCTCGAGCCGATCATCCCGACCGAAGAACAGTTCCCGTATACCATCCGAGTGGTTTCCGAAGTGCTTGAATCGAACGGTTCCTCCTCGCAGGCATCAATCTGCGCTTCCACGATGGCGATGATGGACGCGGGTGTTCCGATCAAGGCACCGGTTGCCGGGATCGCGATGGGACTCGTCAAAAACGGGGAGAACTACACTGTTCTGTCCGACATCCAGGGCATGGAAGACGCACTCGGCGACATGGACTTCAAAGTGGCGGGCACCGAAAAGGGCATCACGGCACTCCAGATGGACATCAAGGTGGCCGGCCTGTCGCGTGAAATTCTGGAGGAAGCGCTCGGCCAGGCGAAAAAAGGCCGGATGCATATTCTGGAAAACATGATGAGTGCCATTTCGGAGCCCCGCACCCGTCTGTCTGACTATGCGCCGAAAATCCTCGTCGTGAAGATCAAGCCGGACAAGATCCGGGACGTCATCGGACCGGGCGGCAAGCAGATCAACAAGATCATCGAAGAGACCGGCGTCAAAATCGATACCGAACAAGACGGCACGATCTACATTTCGTCGGTGGACCAGGCGATGAACGAAAAAGCGAAGTCCATCATCGAGAACATCGTCCGTGAAGCGAAAGTCGGCGAGTATTACGACGGCAAAGTGAAGCGGATTGAAAAGTTCGGCGCGTTCCTGGAACTGTTCCCAGGAAAAGATGGACTGCTTCACATTTCCGAAATCCAGGAAGAGCGGACGAACAAAGTCGAAGATGTCCTGAAGATGGGGGACGTCGTCCGGGTGAAGGTCGTGGAGATCGACAATCACAACCGGGTGAACCTGTCCCGCAAAATCGTTCTCAAAGAAGAGCAGGAAAAGAAGGAAGAACAATCCTGAACACCTATAGATGGGACCGGCCGGTGACCGCTGGCCGGTTCCTTTTTATCTGTCCGGCAGTATACGGACATTCCTGAGGGGGGAGCAATGATGATCAACAAAATGACTTTGCCAAACGGGGTCCGGATCGTCTGCGAAAAGATGCCGTCCGTCTCCTCCGTTTCTGCGGGCATCTGGGTGAAGGCAGGTTCTCGCAACGAAGACGAGACCGAAGCGGGCCTCGCCCATTTCATCGAGCATATGCTGTTCAAGGGATCCGGGAAACGGTCGGCGAGGGACATCGCCGTGGCGTTTGATAGAACAGGCGGATGGGTGAACGCCTTCACTTCCAAGGAAGAGACCTGTTACTTCATGAAGGTGCTGGACGAGCATGCGGAAGGCGCGCTGGAAGTGCTGGCGGACATGTTCTTCTCCTCGGCGTTTGACGAAGGGGAAATGGAGAAAGAAAAATCCGTCATCCTCGAGGAGATTGCAATGGTGGAAGACGATCCCGAGGACGATGTCCATGAGCAGCTGATCGCGGCGATGTATCCAAATCATCCGATGGGAAGGCAGATCCTCGGAACCCGGCAGAGCGTTCGTTCGTTCACTCCCGCACAGGCACGGAATTTCATGGCCAGGTTTTACCGGCCGGAAAACATCGTGATTTCCCTGGCCGGGAAAATCAGCGAATCATTGATCCGTAAAACAGAACAGCTCTTCGGAAGCTGGACTCTGCCAATAGAAAGATTCCATACACAGGAAGCCCCGGTGTTTCATCCCGGTGAAATCTTAAAAAGGCGGGAAGCCGAACAGGCCCATTTCTGTCTCGGGTATCCGGGACTCGACGTCCACAGTCAGGATATTTACGGGCTCATCATCCTGAACAGCCTGCTCGGCGGCAGCATGTCTTCCCGGCTGTTCCAGTCGCTGAGGGAAGACCGGGGGCTCGCCTACTCCGTCTACTCTTACCACTCGTCTTATTCTGACAACGGATCCGTCACAATCTACGGAGGAACATCGCCGGAACGGTTGGATGAAATGCGGACGGCGATTGACGAGGAGGTCCGCAAACTGGCGGATGGGGGAGCGGCCGTCATGGAGATCGAAGACGCGGTCAGCCAGATGAGGGGCAGTCTCCTGCTGGGCCTGGAAGACCCGGATGCCCGGATGAACCGCAACGGAAAAACGGAACTGTTCATCGGCGAGCACCGTTCTCCCGAAGAGGTATTCCTTTCGTTCGGCCGGGTGGACAAAGAACAGGTTGACCGGCTGGCGCACGAACTGTTTTCCGGCCCGCGTGCGACCGCACTCATCCTGCCAAACTGACTATCATCCCTTCAAGTGCCGCCGTGCAGGATTCCGCTGCCCGGCGGCACTTTTTGTGCGCCCAGCATGGGCGCAGTCTATAGGGTGCAAGTCCCGAGCTGTGAAGGCAGAAGTAACAGTTAGCTTAACGCAAGGGTGTCCACCGTGAGGTGGAATCTGAAGGAAGCGGGCGGCAAACCTCCGGTCTGAGGAACACGAACTTCATAGAAGGCTAGGTGCATTTGGGTGAGTTTGCATAACAAAACAAAGCCCTTTCTGCCGAAGGATGCACAGAGTAAATGAAGCAG
>NZ_JBHLWY010000056.1:0-1249 GCF_042432615.1 Bhargavaea ullalensis | reverse complement strand
TTCTCTATACTTGAATTGACGAGAAACAAGCAGAGAATGGAGTTGCGTGCCAATGAATTCTATCATGTATTTGCCAGGCTTGAAAGAGGTTATCATCACCGGAATTGAAGAACAGGAGGACCGGCTGGTCCTCCATGCAGAACTGGAAGTTAGGATCCATGCTTGCCCTTCCTGTGGTTCGAGGACCCGCAAGGTCCATGACTATCGTGTGCGTAAAGTTGGTCATCTGAAGCTCTTTGAGCGTTTAACTACTATCTTTTATCGACAGCGGCGTTACGCTTGCCAAAAATGCCGAAAACGCTTCAGTGAAAAGAATCCGATCGTAGGCAGGTATCAACGTTTTACGAAAGAATGGAATCAAGCCGTATCCCTCCGTTGTGTAAAAGCGAAAACGTTCAAGGAAATGGCCGTTTCTTTTGGAGCCTCCGCTACCACTATTACACGCCGTTTTGATGGCTTGGCAGAGAAAGAAATGACATCACCCGGTAAACTTCCTAAAGCTATTGCCATTGACGAATACAAAGGAGACACGTCTGCCGGAAAATATCAGGTGATCATTGCGGACGCAGCCACCCGTCAGCCGATTGATGTCTTGCCTGACCGAAAGGTTGAAACCGTCAAGTCCTACCTGCAACAACATGGAGGCGCCGTCGAGGTGGTCGTTATGGACATGAGTTATACGTTCAAGAGCGCAGTTAAGAAGGCGCTCGGCAATCCGGTCATCGTTGCAGATCGTTTCCATTTCGTGCGTTACGTTCATTGGGCATTAGAACGAATTCGGGTACGTGTTCAGAAAGAGTTCAGCGAGTACGACCGTAAGAAATGTAAAAGGATGCGCCATGTATTCCATAAGCAGTCGGATCAGCTGACCGAGAAACAGAAGTGGTATCTGGACAGATACCTAAATATGCATCCAAGCCTTCGAAAGGCGTATGAGCTTAAGGAAGCGTTTAAGAAGTGGTTCAATGATGCAAAGACAGCGGGGCTTGACGGCATAGCGGAAATCAAACAAGAGCTGCAGGGCTTTTATGAACTGATTGAGGAATCAGGCCTCGAGGAATTCCGGAAAACCCGGGATACGCTGCGGAACTGGCAAGTCGAGATCCTCAATAGCTTTGCCTTCGGTTACAGCAACGGGTTTCTGGAAGCCATCAATAACACCACCAAGGTGTTGAAGCGAAATGCATATGGTTACCGGAACTTTGACCGGATGCGTGCCCGGATACTGCTGAAATGGAAGTATCGAGAG
>NZ_JBHLWY010000055.1:0-878 GCF_042432615.1 Bhargavaea ullalensis | reverse complement strand
GTCCAGTGAAATCGCCAAAACCCTTTCTGAAAACCAGAAAACCTTTGAAGGGGCCAGGGGGAAAACGGAACGTTTTCCCCCTGGCCCCTTCACGTTCAATTCAGCTCACCCTCGATCACCTGACGGACCATATGGTCGTCAATCACACGGTGCCCTTGGCCCGATCCAAAGATCAGGCAATGGGTGGCCGCCTTATTGATGAGCCTGGCGGCTCCACCCGACCAGCCATGGATCTCATCAATCGCGGCTGTGGTAAACAGATCTCGTCCGGCTCCCGAGTACTCGATCTGGCGATCGATGTATCGCCCGGTCTCCGACCGGTCGAAATGGGGCATCCGGCACTGAAGGTCGATCCGCTGCCGGATGGCGGCGAAGGACTGGAGCCGGAGCCGGTCCCTCAGTTCGCTCTGTCCGATCAGGATAAGCGCCATCGGACTCTGGGCGTCCATCCTGAAGTTGAGGAGAAACCGCACCTCCTCCAACATTTCCCGGTCGAGAAGATGGGCCTCGTCCACGATCACCACCGGAGCCAGCTGATGGATGCCCCGCATCAGCTCGATCTCCCGGTGGAGCTGGCGCTTGGCGTCACCCCGGTAAAACTTGGACTCATGGCCCAGCTGCTCGAGAAGCCCTTTGTAGAAGTGACGCGGGGTGAGCTTGGAATCCGCCAGATACAGCGGCTTGAATCGGGAGGTGTCGAGGCTCTCTGTGAATTTCCGCACCAGAGTTGTCTTCCCTGTCCCGCAGTCGCCGGTCACCACTGCGAAGAGCTGCCGTTCGGCCGCATAGTGAAGCCGGCTCTCGATTTCCTCAAGCGCATGGGTTCCAAGCAGCTCCCCGACAGGGGTATCACGGACGAAGGGAGTGGCCGTCATGCC
>NZ_JBHLWY010000054.1:0-741 GCF_042432615.1 Bhargavaea ullalensis | reverse complement strand
TAGAACGATTCATACACGGTCCGGCACCTCCTTCATCCGCTTGAATGAAATGGCGGGCGGCCGGTAGGACTCACGTTCTTCGTTCCGCTTTTTCGCTGCGCGGAGCACTCGGGACTCTTCTGCCGGCGCCTGCTGGAGGGTCTCCGGCAGGGCGGGCCGTCTGCCCGCAAACTCCCCGATTTCCAGCTTTTTCGCCGTCCACGGCTCGTGCCCCTCATATTCAATCCGGATTTCTTCTGTACTCTCCGGATCATAGATCACGTCCACTGTCCGGCCGATAAAGGTGAGTCCCGCTTCATACTTCTCGCCCTGGAAGCTGATGCAGCCCGACTTGTCGACTTTCCGGGTCTCCGCATGAAGGAAGGCTTCCGTGATCGCCTCTTCCGCGGCGAAGGAGAGTGCCCGGCGGTCCCGCTGGTACACTTCGAACGGGCTCCGGTTCTCCGGAAGTCCCGAATGGCCCTTCTTCTGATAACACTCTTCCAGCCAGACCGCAAACAGCCGGTTCAGCTCTTCCAGGCTCTTCGGCTTCTCAAGCGCCGCTTCCGCTAGGAAGCCGTCCACTGTGCGGTTGAATCGCTCCACCTTCCCTTTCGATTCAGGGGAATAGGGCCTGGCAAAAAGCAGGCGGATGCCGAGCTTCGAGCACATCCGGCTCATCCACTTCGTCCGGTATTGCTTGCCGTTGTCGAAGTAGAAGGCATCGGGCACCCCGTATTCCTGGATGGCCTGACGCAGTGA
>NZ_JBHLWY010000053.1:0-553 GCF_042432615.1 Bhargavaea ullalensis | reverse complement strand
TTGCAGAGACCTGTGTTTTTGCTAAACAGTCGCCTGGGCCTATTCACTGCGGCTCTCTCGGGCTTGCACCCTACCAGAGCACCCCTTCTCCCGAAGTTACGGGGTCATTTTGCCGAGTTCCTTAACGAGAGTTCTCTCGATCACCTTAGGATTCTCTCCTCGCCTACCTGTGTCGGTTTGCGGTACGGGCACCTCCCGCCTCGCTAGAGGCTTTTCTTGGCAGTGTGAAATCAGGGACTCCGGGGACAATTCCCCTTGCCGTCACAGCCTGGCGTATGCGGAGATGGGATTTTCCTCATCCCCCGCCTCACTGCTTGGACGCGCATGACCAACAGCGCGCTCACCCTATCCTCCTGCGTCACCCCGTCACTCAAACGGCGGGGAGGTGGTACAGGAATATCAACCTGTTGTCCATCGTCTACGCCTTTCGGCCTCGACTTAGGTCCCGACTGACCCTGAGCGGACGAGCCTTCCTCAGGAAACCTTAGGCATTCGGTGGACGGGATTCTCACCCGTCTTTCGCTACTCATACCGGCATTCTCACTTCCAAGCG
>NZ_JBHLWY010000051.1:0-847 GCF_042432615.1 Bhargavaea ullalensis | reverse complement strand
GCTCGGTGATCCGCAAGAAGCTCAAGTCGGTCCGGGATGACTTCATTCCGAGGAAAGAGAAATATGCTGCCCACCTTGAGGTTTGCGGAGAAGATCGAAATAGCTACTCGAAGACAGATCCGGATGCCACATTCATGCGGATGAAAGAAGACCATATGAAGAACGGCCAGCTCAAGCCCGGCTACAATATCCAGATGGCCACCGAGAACCAATTCGTTCTCTTTTATTCTGTTCACCAGCGGCCCACAGACACCCGGTGTCTGATCCCGCACATGGAAGCCTACCGGGAAACGGCCCTGCCGATGCCAAAGCGCATTGTCGCGGATGCGGGATACGGAAGTGAGGAGAATTACCTGTACCTTCTCGGAGAGGAAGACAGAGAAGCGGTTGCCGATTTTCTAATCCCCTATAACACCTACTTGAAGGAACAATCGCGCAGTTATAAGAAAAACGCATACAACGCCAAGAACTGGGCGTATCACGAAGAGGATGATCTGTTCGTCTGTCCGAACGGACGGAAAGTCCGCTTCAAGAAATACATGAAAAAGAAAAATGCTTCCGGCTTCGTCCAGGACTTCAAAATCTATGAGTGCGAGGATTGCAGTGACTGCCCGCTGAAAGCACTTTGCACCAAGGCAAAAGGGAACCGGCAGGTTCACTGGAATTCGATTTACGAGGAACTGAAGGCCAAGGCAAGAAAAGCCCTTGATGATGAAACCCTAAAACAGATCTATGCCCTTCGGAAAGTCGAGGTGGAGACAGTTTTTGGGAATCTCAAGGGCAATTTGGCGTTCCGTCGATTCCATCTTCGAGGGCTGGATAAGGTTCACTTGGAGTTTGGAATCCT
>NZ_JBHLWY010000050.1:0-1178 GCF_042432615.1 Bhargavaea ullalensis | reverse complement strand
GTCGCGTCATCGATGATGGCGACCAGGTAAACCTGCTTTTTCTTGCCGTCCGGCCCGATGGGCAGATAAGGGCCATACTTGATGTCGGAATGCCAGAGCTCGTTCCGGCTGCGTTTCTGGAACCTGCGGGCCGCCCCGGGTGTCTGCTGGTAGAGCCGCATCTGACGTGCGCTGTATCCCCGCTCAGCCAGCTTTTCCTGGAGAGTGGAGCGCTTCAGGGCTCCGGGTTTCACGATCCCTTCCCACTCGAGTGTCCGGATGATCTGCGCAATGCTCCTCGAGGGAACTTCCCGCCGGAGGAGGACCGCATGGTCCACCGCCTTTTCCATCCAATCCTGCTGTTGGGCGGGATGGTTCCGGGCTGCCGGCTTCAGTCCGGCGAATCCCTCTTTCCGGTAAGCCGATAGGTATCTTCTCAGTGTCCGTTCCGACAGGCCGTTCTCCGCGGCGATCCGCCGCCTCCTGTCCGCTGCTTCTGCCACCCCCATGCCCGGCTCAAGCAGGGGAGCGATGAGCTGGTAGCGGTTGGCCGCAATCTCTTCCGCCTTTCTCTGATCCTTCAAAGAGAATCCCTCCTAACCTGGTTCCCTTTGAGTGTAGATCAGCCCCTGCCGGACAGACAGGCAGAACGGGTATGCAGCCAATAATGATGGTTGGCAAGCGGCCGGACAAGCCGCGCCAGCCATCCGCCTGCGTCGCCAACCAGTTGTCCAATTCGTTGCCGGACGGGCTGCGAACGGTCGGACAGGCCGTTCACAGACAGGTTCATCCTTCCTTGCCGGGCCAGCGAACGCAGGAATGAAAGCCAGTGTTCCGCCAGCGTGAAAAACCAGTCTCTCCAACGGAGAAGGGTGGACTGTTCCACCGGAAGATCAGAGAGGTCTGCGAGGTCCGCAGGCTCTTCAATCGTCGCTTCAATGACCTCCGCCTCGTACCGCTTGTAGGGCACCAGGCAATCCGGCAGTTCATGGTGGATCACTTTGCACTTCTGGCACCGGAGACGCCGGATGGAATAGATTCGTTCTCCGCCGTCCCCGGTCTTTCCTTTCCTCCTCCTGCTTCCGATAACCTGGTAGGCAACAGCGTCGCAGGCAGGGCAAGGGATGATGGCTCCCGTCGGCTTAACCGAAAACCCCGCTTTCGGGGTTTAAAACCAATGTGTAATCTGATATGATAAT
>NZ_JBHLWY010000049.1:0-14580 GCF_042432615.1 Bhargavaea ullalensis | reverse complement strand
CCAGGATCAAACTCTCCATAAGAAGAGTATGAGTAAGCTCATACTTTGTTGCTGGCATATCTGCTTGACATGTCCGAATCATGTGTTTTCTTCACCCGACGGGGTCGGGATCCGAAAACAATTTTATCAGCGTTTTGCTGTTCAGTTTTCAAGGTTCATCCGCCGTCTTTTAACTCGTTTCGGCGACTTTATTATCTTAACACCCTCAAGTATTGATGTCAACACTTTTTTCAGCCGGTTTTGATCGGCGTCTTAAGGACAAGTACTACTATACCCCATGACGGGGAGGAAAATCAAGCCCTCTTTGCAAGAAAGAGTTTTCTGATTTTCCTTCCATCCACTACAAACAGGATGATGCCTGCCAAGACTACAAGACCGCCGGCCACTTGGGTGGCAATCAATTTCTCTCCGAACACGTAATAAGCCAGAATTGCAGCGCCCACCGGTTCGAAAAGAATGGCGATCGAGATGACATTCGTGCTGACCCAGCGAAGTGCCCAGTTGAAAAGCGAATGCCCGAACAGATTCGGCAGGATCGCAAGCAGGGCGAACCAGAACCAGTCCGAGGCCGGGTAGGGACCGAACTGCTCTCCCTTAAGAAGCACGTAAAAGAATAAGGCGATCGTGCTGATGCTGTAAACGACGAATGTATAGGTGACGAGTGTGAGCCGTTTCCGGACATCCTGCCCGAACAGGAGGTATCCGGTGATCAATGCACATGCAATCAATGCGAGCATGTCTCCGTATAGTGCCTGGCCGCTCACCCGGAAGTCCCCCCAGCTGATCAGAATGCTTCCCGCAATCGCAATCGCTCCGGAAAGAAGCGTCTTGAATGTCATTCTTTCTTTAAAGAAGAAGTAGGTCCCGGCGAACGCGAACAGCGGCTGAAGCGTGACAAGCACTGTTGAACTTGCCACCGATGTGTAATTCAATGATTCAAACCATAGAATAAAGTGAAAGGCCAGGAAAACTCCGGCGATCGCCGAGAAAAGCCAGTCGCGCTTTTGCATAAGTTTCAGTTCATGTCGATGTCGGGCGAAGAAGGCCGGCGCCAGGACAACGACCGAGAAAAGCATCCGGTAAAATGCAGTCACGCCGGAATCGGAAGAGGTCAGCTTCACGAATATGGCGGATAAAGAAACGGTGATGACCCCGATGATGATGGGGATATAAGGATGAATCGGCGGCTTGTTCATTCTGGTTGCACTTCCTTGTTCAAAGTCTTGATGATGCTCGTTTTGGGGTATCTGTAATGAAAGGCCACCATAAAGCCTACCACTAAAGGGCCGGGTTGCCCATTGCCAATTTAAAGGGGGGATTTCATGGAATATTGGATGTTTTCGCCCGCTCTGACGACAGAGACTCTCATCAAACTGGGGCTGTCCGCCCTTCTTAGCCTCGTCATCGGAATTGAGCGGGAATTAAAGCGGAAACCGGTGGGCCTAAAGACAAGTGTCGTCATCGCCACGTTCAGTTGTCTCTTGACGATCATTTCAATTGAAACCGCCTACTCCACTCCTGCCCGGGAAGATATCAACATTACGATGGATCCGCTTCGGCTGGCTGCGCAAATCGTTTCCGGCATCGGTTTTCTCGGGGCAGGTGTCATCTTAAAGAGGGGCAATGACAATATTACCGGCCTGACGACCGCCGCGATGATCTGGGGTGCGGCAGGAATTGGGATCGCGGTGGGCGCCGGCTTCTATATCGAGGCGGCCATTGCAGTCGGCATTGTCATGTTTGCGATAGAGGTCCTCCCCCCTCTCATGAACATCATGGGACCGAAGCGTTTGAGGATGAAAGAATTGCTGCTCATCGTCCGGCTCTCGGATGGAGATGACATCAAACGTCTGATGGGCGAGTTGTCCGTCCCCGGCTACACAATTGAAAAGATCCGGATGACGACTCTGCACGAAGACGGTCAGTTTACCGGTCACGAGCTTTCCGCAAGGCTGTCAATCCCGCCAAAGGTGGATCCCGGCACCATCTATGAAGAACTGCAAAAACTGGATTACATCAAAACCATCGAACTAGATATCCTATCCTGACGGAGGTCGACATGAACGAACTATGGAAACTACTCAAACACGGAAACAAACCTTCCCTGCTGGCGGCAGTCGTCAATACGGTCATTGCCCTGCTCAAAGGTGCGGGGTTCCTGCTGACGGGAAACGTCGCCCTGTTTGCCGAAACGATGCATTCATTCGGAGATGCGGCGAATCAGTATTTTGTCTATGCCGGGTCCGCCTTGTCCAAAAAGGCGCCGACTCCGAGGTTCCCGAACGGCTTCGGCCGGATCGTCAACCTCGTCTGCCTCTTTGCGGTTGTCGTTGTCGGCATCATGGCCTATGAAACAATCATCGAAGGCTGGCATCACCTGCTCCGCCCTTCTGCCTCCAGCGGTTTCTGGATCAGTTTCTCCATTCTTTTGGCCTCAACCCTTCTCGAGTTCAGCGTGCTTTATAAGGCCGGAAAAGAGATATTGCATGATGCGGGCATTGATGGAGGACCGCTCTCCCCCATCACAAAAGGTTTTTCCAACCTGAAATCGGCCCGCCCTGCGACTAAACTGGTGTTCATGGAAGATACGGTCGCCACTGCAGGCGGTCTGTTGGCTCTTGTGGCCGTCGTGCTGGCGCGCTTCTTTGGTCTCGGGTGGACAGAAGGACTTGCCTCCATGCTGATCGGCGCCATGATGTTTTACGTGGTCGGTGTCGTCTTCCTTGAAAACGCGCGCGGGGCAATCGGCGAAACCGATGAGGAGATGCTTAAGCATATTGCTTACCTGGTGGCTGAGGATCCGGATGTCCGGGACCTCCAGAAAGTGGAGGTCATCAAAGAAGGCGAGGCCCTACATGTGGAAATTATCGCCGAAGTGGAGCCGACGCTTTCTTTCGCCGAAGTGGATGACATCCGTGACCGGCTTCTCGACATCGTCACCAGCCAGAAAAACATTGCAGACGTGATGATTTCCTTTGATGAAGACGACGGCATCCGCACTTTCAGGCGGGACGGCAGGCTGCGTGGCGCAAATCCGCATCCGGACATACTGAAAAAAATGAATTGAGCCGTGCAGCATCCCCCAAGATGCAAAAAAGCAAGGACTCCGGTCGCTTCAGGCGAACCGTTGTCCTTGCTTTTATTAAAGGCTGTTTCTCAGGATGGTCTCGATTTCATCCGTGCTGAGCTTCGCAAAATTGCCGAGAGGGCCATGGACCGACGCCTTCTCTGCCATGAGGCGGATGTTTTCATCACCGATGTTGTAGTCCGCCAGGCGGGTGGGCGCTCCGAGGGAAGACCAGAATTCACGGAGTTTCCCGATGCCTTCCAGCGCGGTCTCCTCCGTTGTTTTTCCTTCCGGATCCACTCCGAAGACTCGCACCGCCAATTGGGCGAACCGCTCGGGTTTGGTACCTTTCCCGACATTGAACTTCATCCATTGAGGGAACAGGATCGCCAGCCCGCCTGCATGAGGAATGTCATAGACTGCTGAGACGGCGTGCTCGATGTCATGTGTTCCCCAGTCGCCGCGATAGCCCATCTCGAGGAACTTGTTCAGTGCGATGGTCCCTGCATACATGATGGTTTCGCGCAGATCGAGATTTTCAGGATCTTTCATGAGTTCGGGTGCCGTGCGGATCACTGCGCGGAGTACGCCTTCGCACATTTCATCCTGGACCGGGGTGTTCTCGGCATTGTTGAAATACTGCTCGAAGATGTGGGACATCATGTCCACCATGCCGTATACGGTCTGGTCTTTCGGCACACTCACCGTGTAGGCGGGATCCAGGATTGAGAATTTCGGGAAGTTGAGCGGTCCGCCCCAGCCGTATTTCTCCTGTGTTTCTTCATTTGTGATGACCGAGCCGGCATTCATTTCCGAACCGGTGGCCGCGATCGTGAGGACGGTGCCGAACGGCAGTGCATCGGCGGCGCGTGCTTTCCCCGTGACGAGGTCCCATGGTGCACCGTCGTATTTGGCCGCGCTTGCGATCAATTTCGTACAGTCGATGACTGATCCGCCCCCGACTGCCAGAAGAACATCGATCCCTTGTTCTTTGCAGATCTGTGCTCCTTTTTCTGCTGTCGTGACGCGCGGGTTCGGTTCCACGCCGGACAGTTCGTGAACCTCCATGCCGGCTTCGCCGAGTACGCGCATAACGTCATCGTACACCCCGTTCCGCTTGATGCTGCCGCCGCCGTAGACGACCAGCACCTTGTTTCCATACTGCGGAAGTTCAGATTTCAGGCTTTCAATCTGGTTCCGGCCGAAAATCAGCTTGACCGGGTTCTGGAAAGTAAATGGATTCATGGCTTCTCCTCCTTCACTGCATTTTCTCATTTCCCGCATCCCCTGCCAAACGTCTTGCATTGCATGCATAAAGAATGGGCCATCCGTACATCCTTCTAATGGGAGGTGTACGGATGGAGACCGCAAGAAAGATTGCACTTGCCATCGCCATTATCGGCGCACTGAACTGGGGGCTCGAGGCGCTGCTCGGGTTTGATATTGTCGCAGATCTGGCGGGCGGGAGAGACGGCGGCATTGCCCGGTTCCTATATGGACTGATTGCGTTGGCCGGTATCGTCAGCCTCGGCTACCTGTTCCCCGGTGAGCGGAGCCGCGTGCGCGCGGAGGACCGGGATGAGCTCGCCTGGCAGTATCGTCCGCCCGCAGGCGTGCCGGAAGACAAAAACAGGACCGCTCCCGACTGAGGGAACGGTCCTGTTTCAGTTAAATCAAGCCCAGCCGCGGAAACGCGCAGCTTCGGCCGTTCTGCGGATGCCGACCATGTAGGCGGCAAGGCGCATGTCGATGTTGCGGTTCTTCGCTGTCGTGTAGACATTGTCGAAGGCTTCCGTCATCTTCTGGTAAAGCTTTTCGTGGACTTCTTCTTCAGTCCAGTAATAACCCTGGTTGTTCTGTACCCATTCGAAGTAGGAGACCGTGACTCCGCCGGCGCTTGCAAGCACGTCCGGTACGAGGAAGACGCCGCGCTCCGTCAGGATCTTTGTTGCTTCGGCCGTCGTGGCACCGTTCGCGGCTTCCACGACGATTTTCGCTTTGATGTCATGTGCGTTGTCGGCGTGCAGCTGGTTTTCAAGCGCAGCCGGCACGAGGATGTCGCAATCGAGCTTGAACATTTCGTCGTTTGTGATCGTGTCGTCAAACAGCGTCGTGACGGTACCGAAGCTGTCGCGGCGATCGAGAAGATAGTCGATGTCCAGGCCGTCCGGATCATGGAGTGCCCCGTACGCATCGGAAATCGCGATGACCTTCGCGCCTGCGTCATGAAGGAACTTCGACAGGTAGCTGCCTGCATTGCCGAAGCCCTGGATGATGACGCGAAGTCCTTCGACTTCCATGTCCAGACGCTTCGCCGCTTCACGGATGGCGATGATGACGCCTTCTGCCGTTGCCCGGTCACGTCCTTGCGAGCCGCCGAGCGCGATCGGCTTGCCGGTGATGAAGCCCGGCGAGTTGAACTCGTCAATGCGGCTGTACTCGTCCATCATCCATGCCATGATCTGTGCGTTCGTCATGACGTCAGGAGCCGGGATGTCCTTCGCAGGCCCCATGACCTGGCTGAGTGCGCGGACATATCCGCGGCTGAGCCGTTCCAGTTCGCCCATCGACATCTCACGAGGATCACAGATGATGCCGCCTTTGCCCCCGCCGTACGGCAGGTCTACGATGCCGGCTTTCATCGTCATCCACATCGAAAGTGCTCTGACTTCGTCTGCTGTTACGCCCGGGTGGAAACGCACGCCGCCTTTTGTCGGGCCGACAGCATCATTGTGCTGAGCACGGTAACCCGTGAAGACTTTCACCTTGCCGTCGTCCATTTTGATCGGAATGCGGACTTCGGTCATGCGGATCGGTGCTTTCAGCAATTCGTACATGCCTTCGTCGTAACCGAGCCGGTTCAATGCTTCGTGGATGACTTCCTGTGTCGATGCTACTAGATTCACGTTATCGCTCATAGTGTTGATTCGCCTCTTTAAATCATAATGGGATGCTCGGGATTATTGTAACACATAATGCCGGCAGAATTCACATTTCCTTCACAAGTTATTAAGCGGCAAAGACTTCGCGAATCTTGCCGAGTGCCCAGTCAAGCTCTTCTTTCGTGATGATGAGCGGTGGAGCGAAACGGATGACCGTATCGTGTGTTTCTTTGCAGAGCAGGCCGAGTTCTTTGAGTTGTTCGCAGTAAGGACGAGCCTCGCCGTGAAGTTCAACTCCGATGAAGAGACCGCGTCCGCGGACTTCTTTGATTTCTTTGTTGTCGATTTTCTTGAGTTCGCCCATGAAGTATTCGCCGAGTTCCTGAGCTCTTTCTGCCAGGTGCTCGTCTTCGAGGACTTCAAGCGCTGCGATGGAGACTGCGCAAGCCATCGGGTTTCCGCCGAATGTCGAACCGTGGGAACCGGGGTTGAACACGCCGAGGATGTCTTCATCCGCTGCTACGCAGGAAATCGGAAGGACGCCGCCGCCGAGCGCTTTTCCCATGATATACATATCAGGCTTGACGCCTTCCCAGTCGCACGCGAACATTTTGCCGGTGCGGGCAAGGCCTGCCTGGATTTCGTCCGCGATGAAGAGGACGTTTTTCTCTGTGCACACTTCACGGATTCCTTTGAGGAAGCCTTCAGGAGGAATGATGATGCCGGCCTCCCCTTGGATCGGTTCAAGGATGATCGCTGCCGTGTTTTCGTTGACCGCTTCCTTGAATGCGTCAAGGTCGCCGTAAGGGATGTGGACGATTCCCGGAAGAAGCGGACCGAAACCGCGCTTGTATTCAGGATCGGAAGTCATGGAGACGGCTGTCATCGTACGGCCGTGGAAGTTGCCGTTGCAGACGATGACTTCGGCTTTGCCTTCTTGGACGCCTTTGACGTCGTATGCCCAGCGGCGCGCCGCCTTGAATGCCGTTTCGACGGCTTCTGCACCTGTGTTCATCGGAAGGACCATGTTTTTGCCTGTAAGCTTGCTTACTTTTTCATACCAAGGGCCGAGCTGGTCGTTGTGGAACGCACGGCTTGTGAGCGTTGCTCTGTCAGCCTGGTCTTTGAGGGCCTTGATGATGTGCGGGTGGCGGTGGCCCTGGTTCACTGCGGAATATGCCGACAGCATATCCATGTATTTGTTGCCTTCAGGATCTTTTACCCAGACGCCTTCAGCTTCGGAAATGACGATCGGCAGCGGATTGTAGTTCTTCGCACCGTATTTGTCTGTTTGCTCAATGATTTTTTGGGATACTGTCATTCTGTTTTCCTCCTTTAGAAAAACGGGCACAATCAGGTGCGCCCGTTTTCTTTTGTGGTTTGCAGTGTTTCAGGTATGCAGATCAGAATACTTCCGATACGGATTTGGCTTGCATGTGGAGCTGGAGGTAATCCGGTCCGCCGGCTTTGGAGTCCGTGCCCGACATGTTGAATCCGCCGAACGGCTGGTATCCGACAACGGCAGCCGTGCAGCCGCGGTTGATGTACAGGTTGCCGACGTGGAAGTCTTCGCGCGCCTTCTCGATGTGGAAACGGTTGTTGGTGATGACTGCGCCCGTCAGGCCGTAGTCCGTGTTGTTGGCGATTTCGATGGCTTCATCGAAGTCTTTCGCCTTGGAGAATCCGACGACAGGCCCGAAGATTTCTTCCTGCATGACGCGGGCTTTCGGCTCGAGGTCTGCGATGATCGTCGGGTTGACGAAGTAGCCTTTCGAATCGTCGCCTGTTCCGCCGAGTACGAGGCGGCCTTCTTCTTTGCCGATCTCGATGTATTCCATAATTTTGTCAAAGGAGTTTTTGTCGATGACCGGTCCCATGAATTTGTTGTCCACAGGGTCGCCGACTGTGAGTTCTTTTGTCAGTTCCGCCACGCGCTCAAGAACCTGGTCGTACACGTCTTCGACGATGATTGCACGGGAGCAGGCAGAGCATTTCTGGCCGCTGAAGCCGAATGCGGACTTGACGATCGCCTGTGCTGCAAGCTCGAGGTCAGCATCGTTGTCGACAACGATCGTGTCCTTGCCGCCCATTTCAGCGATGACGCGCTTGAGCCAGATCTGGCCTTCCTGCACTTTTGCCGCACGCTCGAAGATGCGCGTGCCGACTTTGCGGGAGCCCGTGAAGGAGACGAAGCGTGTGCGCGGGTGGTCGACGAGGTAGTCGCCGATTTCAGAGCTCGAACCCGGTACGAAGTTGATGACGCCTGCAGGAAGGCCTGCCTCTTCCATCACTTCAACGAATTTGTATGCGACAACGGCTGTTGCCGATGCCGGCTTCAGGAGAACCGTATTGCCTGTGACGGCTGCTGCAACGGCAGTGCCCGCCATGATGGCAAACGCGAAGTTCCAAGGAGAGATCACAACGCCTACGCCGAGCGGAATGTAACCGAAGCGGTTCGATTCGCCCGGGCGCTGATTGACGGGAACGCCGTCTTTCATTGCGACCATCTGGCGAGCGTAGTACTCGAGGAAGTCGATGCCTTCCGCCACGTCAGCGTCCGCTTCCGGCCACGGCTTGCCCGCTTCCTTCGATAGGAGTGCCGAGAATTCGAACTTGCGGCGGCGTACGATGGCCGCTGCGCGGAGAAGGATGTCGGCGCGAACTTCCGGCTTCACCTTTTTCCATGTGTTGAATGTTTCGTCTGCAACGTTCATTGCTTTTTCAGCAAGTTCGCGGCTGCACTTGGAAACATTGCCGATGACCTCTTCACGGTCGGAAGGGTTGAAGGAAACCATCTTATCGTCTGTCATGATCCGCTCTCCGTTGATGATGAGCGGAACATCCATGCCGAGGTATTCTTTGACAACTTCAAAACCTTGCTCGTAGGCTTTCCGATTTTCTTCTTTCGTGAAGTCTGTGAGTGGTTCGTGTTTGTATGGAATCATGGATGATCCTCCTTTGATTTCTTATACCGAGCGCTAAAATTATTTGCACTCTTTTCTTTTCACACTTATAATAATGCAAAAGATCGTTGCGAATTTCAAGTCTAAATATTTGATTGACGCAAAAAAATAATCAGAGGTGGACCATGGCACCTGAAAAAGAAGCATTATGGCCGTTCTTTGAATTCGCTGTAGAGCACGCGGCAGTTGGCGTCCACGCCGTTGACCTGAACGGAAAAACCGTCATCTATAATGAGAAAATGAAACAGATCGAAGGACTGGACCTTGCCGACCTTACGGACCGGACCGTGCTCGACTTGTTCAGATTCGGGAAAAACGAAAGTACGCTCATGAAGGTCCTGCAGAGCGGCGTTCCCGTCCTGAACGCCAAGCAGACTTACTGGAACCGGAACGGGCAGGAAATCACGACCATCAATGATACGTATCCGGTGATGAATCCCTCGGGGATGATCGGCGCTGTCGAACTTGCACGCGACGTCACGGCGCTGGAGAGATTCGTCCATCAGCCGCTCCGAACCTACGACGAAAAAGTCACATTCGCGTCCATCACAGCTGCCAGCGATGCGATGAAGGGCGTCGTGGCGACGGCGAAGAAAGCGGCGGCGGCCCGCCTGCCGGTCATGCTGGCGGGAGAAACGGGCACCGGAAAAGATCTGCTGGCAGGAGCCATCCATAACGGCTCCGCCTATTCGGGGAAATCGTACTATACAATGTTTTGTCCCGGCCTCGACACGCATGACCTCCGAATCTCAATGGAACAAATACGCGAAGACGAAGACTGCACGGTGTTCTGCGACCGCATTGACCTGGCCGGCATGAAAATGCAGGAGGAGCTGCTCCGGGAACTCCACCGGCTTGGAGAGGGCCACCGGCAGTTCATCGCAAGCATCGGGGGCGATGCGATCGATCTCATCGCCGAAGGAAGTCTGCTGAAGGAACTTTATTACTTCTTCTCGTCCATCACCATCTACATCCCCCCTCTCCGAAAGCGGATTGCGGACCTGTGGCCGTTCATCGACGATTATCTGGAACTGCACAGAAGAAGGTTCGGGTCGGCCGTGCTGGCGCTGTCTCCGGAGGTCCGCCAGACATTTGAATCGTACAGGTGGCCGGGGAATCTGAAAGAGGTTGAACTGCTGCTTGATGAGGTCACTTCCGTCCTGACAACGGAAATCGAGATTACGTACGACCTCCTGCCCCACCATTTCAAGCTCAAGGTCCAGGAGGGCTTTTCTCCGGCTAAGCGTCCGCAGGATTTTGTCATCCAGGAGGAGAACGAGTTTTTGCCGCTTGACCAATACTTGCGGGAAGCTGAAGAGTATTATCTGTCGAAAGTGATGAATGTATTCGAAGGCAATGTAACGAAGGCCGCCCAGGCTCTCGGCATGAGCCGGCAAAACCTGCAGTACCATCTGAAGAAATTAAAAAATGGCATATGAAAAGCGGGGCTCGGAAGCCCCGCTTTTTTCTATGCCGCATCCCTCGGTTCGGGTTACTGCCCGGACTGGCGGATCCAGTCCTGCAGTTTGTCGCGGAGTGTATTGAACCCGTCGGCGTCGCGTTCGTCGATCCGGTCCTGAAGCGATTTTCTCGGACGGTCGTCTCGTTTGCTTGCGGGCGGCCGCTCCTGGAGTGCACGGATCGAGAGGCTGATCTTGCCGGCCTGCTCGTCGACGTCCAGCACTTTCACTTCCACTTCCTGCCCGGCGGACAGATAATCATTCACATCCCGGACGAAGCCGTATGTGATCTCGGAAATGTGGACAAGTCCCTGTGTATCTTTGTCGAGTGCGATGAATGCGCCGTACGGCTGGATGCCGGCGACCTTGCCTTTCACCACATCTCCCTTTTTGTATTTGCCTGCCATGATACCGCTCCCAATCGTTGTGGTTTATCCTGTCTGCCTGTTCGGCCATTGAAAATTATACCATAGGGGGCGGCAGGCGGCAAAAAACGGCGGGACCGTCAGTCGGATGAAGCGGGATCGACGAGCCATGTGCCGGACGCCGAATAGTCAAGCCAGAGTTCCGATGATTCGGCGCCGTAGTTCCCGAACACGGAGATCTGTGCACGGATGCCGGCTTCGCCGGGGGAGATGTTTTCGGGATAAAAGGCGACCGTGGTGCTGCCGCCCGACAACCCGTCCGCGATTAGCCTGACCGCTTTTTCTTTGGTTCCGGGTTCCCGCCCGTCCGACAGCAATGCCTTCATCCGTTCATCGCGGTTCTTGAATGCCATTCCGTACAGCACTGCCGTCATGACGGGCGGCTCATCCGCCAACATCTCTATGTCGCCGGAGCGGCTCAGTTCCCCGTAGAGCCTGTTCGCCCTTGACTCGAATCCTTCATCCGGCAGGTCGATCGTCATCGGCGGGAAGCCCATGCTCGAATCGTAGTTCCACTCGGGCTGATCACTGAACGCCTCCATATAGTCATTGTCCCCGAGCCGGTTGTACGCAGCAGATTTCCGCCAGCCGGAAGCTTCCATTTCCTTGACGACCGGCCGGATGATCGAGGCGGCCGTGGAATCTTCGCCGAACTCCGCCATCATCTTCCAGGCTTCCCGCCTTGCTGGTGTCACCGTTCCGTCCTTGCCAAAAACCGGTCCGCTTCTTCCCCCGTGCACAATCTCTTTGAACTGATCATTCGCCAATGCCTCAAGCTGGAACATTCCTGAATATCCACTCCATTCATCCGACCACCGCTCCATCTCCCCAATGTCCCCGGCCAGTTCAACAACCGGCAAAGTGCCCCCGCCAAGTTCCGCGTCCAGCCGTTTCTCATACAGGCGAGCGAAGGCGGATACTGCCGGGTGAAGATGGTCCGCGGCCCCTGATATGCCGGGTGCCCTGACGACCATGGACGGCTGTCCTTCGACCGTCCCGGCCGTTTTCCTGAATTCGAAGCCCTCTGATTTCAACAGCTCTGCCGCCCGCTGTACAGGCGCCGGATAACCGGACAGATCCACGTCAGGCCTGTCTTGACCTGGGGCTCCATTCTCTTTCGCAATCTCCTCGTAATCCGCGAGCCGGTCATACAGGATTGATGACAGCTCCCAGCTTTTCATATGAAACTGCTCGAAAAATTCCAGGCTTTTTTTGAAGTCATCTGTCAACGGTTCCTTCGCCAGCCGGCGGACCATCCCCGATGGAAGTTCAAAATATCGTATGATTTCCTCATAGTCTTTCTCGACTTCTCTTTTCTCAAGCGGTTCGCCCCGGTTGATGGCCTGCTCCGCGAGCATCTTGACAGAATTGAATTCGTTGCGGGCGTTGTCAATCGTATAAAGACCTAATAATTCTTCCTGCTTCAAGCCAAATTTGCCCGCATACTCTGCAAGATCACGATCAAACCGCTCACTGAGTTGTTTGACGAACACTTCATCTGCCGGCCCATTTCGGGAAGACAAATAAAATGCAGAAATGATCAAAAGCAGTGCCGCCAGCAAAACAGCGGCCGCCGGCCATTTCAGCCGGCTTTGCGTCTGCCGAAAATCCTGTTCAGGCAGTTCGCCGGGCTGTTCGGATGTTGCCGGAACCGGGAATGATACTCTGCTGTATGCCCGCTTCAGCAGTTCGAGCCGTCTTTCGAGATGGCCCGGAACGGCAGATTCATCAAGAGCTGTTTTTCCTGCCTGCCGGCTATTCAGCACTTCATCCGGGCTGCATCCAAGCACCTTCGCGGCTTCTTCTGCTTCAAGTCCGTGCATATCGATGAGCAGCAGCGCCTGTCTTGCGTTCGCATCCAGCCGGATGATGGCTTCGTGCAGAGCCCGGTCTTCCGGAAAACGGAACAGACCGTCTGCAGTTTCGCCGCTGTCCCGCCCGGCAGATTCGCAGGCCAATTTCAATAAGAGCAGAAAATCCTGTTCATCCGGGTTTTCTATTTTTGCGGCTTGCCCGAGGATCCGTTCCGCATGCTCGCCAACATCACCGGCGGCAGTTCCGTTTTGATGGATAAATTGTCGAAGTTCGGTCAGATACTGACTTAGAACTGCCCGTCTTTCGTTGATTTGCCGGCTCCGCTGCGCGGCTTCGGCCCTGGCTTTTTTTCCGAGCATTTATTTCCCCCCATCCCCCTGGACTTTCCATTATACCAACGCCTCTCCCCGTCAGGACAGTGTTCGGCAAATCGGTCGGAAGTCCCTTTCTTTCCGTGACTCTTCATGTACAATGGGAGAATCAATTTCTGAAGAGGTGGACCATGGCAAAGAGAGATCAGTGGACGTCCAAGATCGGCTTTATCCTCGCTGCGGCCGGCAGCGCAATCGGTCTTGGTGCCATCTGGAAATTCCCTTATATGGCCGGCATGAACGGCGGCAGTGTTTTCATTTTCCTGTTTATCATCAGCACGATCCTGATCGGGTTGCCGGTGCTCATCGCCGAGTTCATCATCGGGCGCAGGGGGCAGGCGGATGTCGTGACGGCCCTGCGGAAGCTGGCCCCCGGCACCGCTTGGCCGCTTGTCGGCAAGATGGGCTTTGTCCTGTCTGTCATCATCCTGTCTTTTTACAGCGTGGTGGGCGGATGGATTCTTTCCTATCTTGGCCGGTCTGCCGTTTTTCTCGCCGGCGGCGGCATGCCGGATGATTTCGGTGCGCTGTTCGACGAGGTGATCGCCGATCCGAAAGAGGCGATTGGCGCACAGGCCGTATTCATGCTGCTGACCGTCTGGATCGTATCCGGCGGCGTCAAGGGCGGGATCGAGCGGGCAAGCAAATGGATGATGCCCCTGCTGTTTCTGTCATTCATCATCCTGGCCATCCGTTCCCTCACACTTCCGGGCGCGATGGAGGGGATCCGGTTCATGTTCGTTCCCGATTTCCGGTACCTTGACGGGCCCACTGCCCTGCTGGCGCTCGGCCAGGCTTTCTTCTCACTCAGCGTCGGCATCGGCGGAATGATCACGTATGCCTCCTACCTGCCGAAGGAAGAAAACCTTCTCAAGTCAGCCTGGAGCGTGACGGGGCTCAACATCTTCATTTCGATCCTGGCCGGCCTGGTCATATTCCCCGCCGTGTTTGCGCTTGGCGGTTCGCCGGCGGACGGGCCTGGTCTGATCTTCGTCGTCCTGCCCGCCATCTTCACAAACATCCCGTTCGGCGGCTGGTTTATGCTTCTGTTTTTCATCCTTATGCTGTTCGCCACGCTCACTTCATCGATCTCCATGCTGGAAATCACCGTGTCGGTCGGCATCCGCAACCGTTATGACCGGAGGAAGCGGGCAGCTTGGGTGTATGGATTGATCATTTTCATCATCGGCATTCCAAGCGCCCTTTCGTTCGGCCTGCTGGCAGACTTCAAGCTGTTTGGACTGCCGGCGTTCGACCTTGCCGATACCGTCGTCAGCAAATTCGGCATGCCGATCGGTGCATTCTTCGTTTCACTTTTTGCGGGCTATGTGCTGTCCAAAACGGTGACCGACGAAGAGCTGGGCGGCCCGTCCTCCGCTTCCGCCGCCTGGAGGATGCTCGTCCGCTGGTTCTGTCCCGCCGCCATCATCGTCGTTTTCATTTACACGTTGGCCGGATGAACATGAAAAAACCGCCTTATGGGCGGTCAGACTGTAGACAAAACGGACCCAAAAGAAATCTTTTGGGTCCGTTTTGTCATTTTAATGGATATTTCGCATGTTCTTGCCCATAAAACCCCTGGGGGAGGAGCGGCCGT
>NZ_JBHLWY010000048.1:0-9271 GCF_042432615.1 Bhargavaea ullalensis | reverse complement strand
GTAACCGGACATTCGTGAGGTCAATCCCGACATTCGGGAACCGTCTGGCGTTATCCCGACATTCGAGGTTGCTATCCCGACATTCGCGGGCGGTAACCGGACATTCGTGAGGTGAATCCCGACATTCGGTAACCGGCTGGCGTTATCTCGACATTCGAGGGTGTTATCCCGACATTCGCGGGCGGTAACCGGACATTCGGGCGGTCAATCCCGACATTCGGGAACCGTCTTGCGTTATCCCGACATTCGAGGGCGTTATCCCGACATTCGCGGGCGGTAACCGGACATTCGGGAACCGTCTGGCGCAATCCCGACGTTTGCGGCTGCTTCCCGGATATTCAATCACTTCATTCATTCAAGCAGCTGCAAGTACTCCATTTGATAAGCGCTTGAGGGGCCGTTGCCAATACGGGTGAGATTAAAAGGTTCCAAAATCCTGAGGGCCGTCCGTTCGTTGCATTTGAATAGTCGGCTGCACTCTGCTGTTGTGATTTGATTGCTCGTGGTAAGAAAACGGTCAAGCAATGTTTTCTTATATGGAGGTACATGGGACATGCGACAGTTTGGGCAGAACCAACTTCTGGAGGTGGGTTTATCCAAGGGGCACAAACACAATTCACACAAGGGCCGCCACTCCAAATGCTCCGGCTCAACACCGACATGGTGAGCATAGGGAAACGGGAGATAGGGCCGCTGTTGAAGCTGGATAGCGGTGGTCAAAGTTTTTAACAGTTCAGCCGACAATACGTGGGGTTGTTCAGCCATTCGACGGACGATCGAGCGCAGTTCCCTTAACCGGATGATATTCGAATTCCGCGAAATGGCCTCGATTGTCGGGTTTGCAGTCAATACAACCAGTCCGCCAGTCTTTACCCGGAAACCATTATTGGCCAACCACCAATCCATGTTGTCTTTTTGATCTTGAAGTTGTGCAAATGGGCAATCCATCGCCAAAAGGATGGTGCCATTCTCGTCGACTTTGTGCAGTTCTGAAGGCTTCGAATAAAATCTCAGTCGGCCTCCGATATTTTTGGACTCCAATAATAAGATTCCTGAGGGCATGATCAGAATGACGTCCACTTGAAAAAATGACCCGCCCGGAAGCGGCAGACTAATATCCCAAAACACTCTGCTTCCGCGTGGGAGTTGAATGGAATATAAGGCATCGAGCACTTTCTGTTCGCCGGCAATGCCGGATTTCCGGTTATAGAGCTGTTGCTCCAATTCCTGACGTTTTTCATGATTTCCACGAAATCTCTCAATGATGGATTCCAAGGCATCCACAATTAATAAGGCAGATGATTTAACCTTGACGGCTGCCACCCACTTTCATTTTCAACCACCATATCACGCAACATCTACATAGGAAAGAGCAGGAAAAACGAGGCCTTCGTTCTCTGATGCCAATTTTGGATTTTGATATCGGATTCGGTCTCATAATTGAAATTTGCCTGTTGATAAAAATAAAAATGATGCTTAAGGATCAGTGTGGATTTTTCGATTAATTAGCCTTTTGGCCTACTGTTGAATTTCTGGTAGAAGAGAAAACCGTCATTCGAGAGGGCTAACCGGACTTTCACCATCGCTATCCCGACATTCGCTGGCGTTATCGCGACATTCATGAATCATCCGTGGCTATCCCGACATTCGAGAGGGCTACCCCGCCATTCATCGCCGCTATCCCGACATTCGCTGGCGTTATCGCGACATTCATGAATCATCCGTGGCTATCCCGACATTCGAGAGGGCTACCCCGCCATTCATCGCCGCTATCCCGACATTCGCTGGTGTTATCGCGACATTCGCGAATCATCCGTGGCAATCCCGACATTCGAAAGGGTTAACCGGACATTCACGGCCGCTATCCCGACATTCGCCAGTGCTATCGCGACATTCGCGAATCACCCGTGGCAATCCCGACATTCGAGAGGGCTAACCGGACTTTCACCATCGCTATCCCGACATTCACCGGTGTTATCGCGACATTCGTGAATCATCCGTGGCAATCCCGACATTCACATCACCCACACCAAGAAGAATTGGTGATGGAAAGTGATTGGGGTATAGTAGAGAAAGATGAGGGGGGGCTGTGGGATGGATATTATAAAGCGGAATCACGTGACGATCCGGGGCGAGGGTGCACAGACGGTGGTGTTTGCGCACGGGCTCGGTTGTGATCAGACGGTTTGGAGCCGTGTGGCACCGGCGTTTGAAGGGGATTTTCGGACGGTGCTGTTTGATTATGTCGGGGCGGGGCAGAGTGACCGGTCGGCGTATTCGCCGGGTCGATATGGCTCGCTCGACGGCTATGCGAAAGATGTGGTGGACATTGCGGATTCGCTGGATCTGCGCGATGCCGTGTTTGTCGGGCACTCGGTGAGCGGCATGATCGGCGCCATTGCGTCGCTGGAGCGGCCAGACGCTTTTTCGAAACTCGTCATGATCGGGCCGTCGCCGCACTACTTGAATGAGCCGGACTATCCTGGCGGGTTTGACCGTGCCGATGTCGAGGAATTGCTGGACATGATGGAGATGAATTATTTGGAGTGGGCGAAGTATATGGCACCCGTTTCCATGCAGAATCCGGACAGGCCTTCGCTTACAGAGGAAATGGAAGAGCGGTTTGCCAACAACGACCCGGCGGTCATGCGGCAGTTCGCCGAAGTGACGTTCCTGTCGGATTGCCGGGATCTCCTGAAAGAAATCAAAGTCCCGACGCTCATTCTCCAGACACGTGATGACGCGGTCGTACCGCCGGAAGTCGGGCAGTTCATCCATACCCAGATTCCCGGAAGCGAATATAAACTGATGGACGCAAAAGGCCATAACCCGCATATCAGCGCACCGCAGGAGACGATTCGGGACCTCATGCAGTTCATCGGCAACTCAAACAGCCATTAAATGTTGAGCGAAAGGCAAGGTGTCGTTGAATTGGATTTGCAATTGGAACGGGCCCCGGTCGGCTACGTCGTGCTGGATCAAAACTGGCGCATCGACGAGGCGAACCGGGCATTGCTTGAAATGACGGGACGCGAAAAACTCCCCGTTCATATGAAGGAACTGCTGACGGTCTCCGGCTGGGTCTATTTCCAGACATATTTCGTTCCGGCGATTGAGCTGAAAGGACGCGTCAGTGAAATGGAAATATCGATGAAAGGGCCGGGCGGCAGGTTTCCGGCACTGCTCAGCGCGGTGGAATCGGACGGCCGGTATGAGTGCGCGATCATGGCGATGCCGGTCCGGGCCGAATACGAAACCGGGCTTCTGGAAGCGAAGCGGGAAGCGGTGCGCATTCAGCAGGAGACGGAAACGGCGAACGAACAGCTCATGAAACTGGTTGAAGAAATTGAGCGCAAACAATCGGAACTCATCGGACTGAACAAGCGGTTCCGCGAACTGGCTTCGACTGACCCGCTCACCGGCCTCGCCAACCGCCGGACATTCGAAGAAATGCTTCAAAAGCTGCTCGGACGAAGGAAAAAGGACGGAACGGCGGTGGCGCTCATCATGCTCGACATCGATCGGTTCAAGCTAGTCAATGATACATATGGACACGACACCGGTGATGAAGTGCTGAAAACGATCGGCCGCACATTACAGCGCGAAACGGACGGGGTTCTCGCGGCGCGTGTCGGGGGAGAGGAATTCTGTGTGCTGCTCAGCGGTGCAGTTGCGCATCTTCCGGGTGCGGCCCAATTCGCTGAGCAAGTCCGTTTGGCTGTGGAAAACTCGGATTCCGAAATTCCCGTCACCGTCTCGCTTGGTGTTGCGGAAGCGCAGGACGGCGATGACCCGGCAGATCTTTACAGGCGGGCGGACCGGATGCTTTATGAATCCAAACAGAACGGACGGAACCGCGTGACCGTCCAAAGATAAGAAACGAAGCGGGGCATCCGGCCGAGGATGGCCTGTTTGGCGTGAAAAAAGCCGGAGACGCAAACAGGACCTCAAGTGGCATTTCCGGATGATTTCCCTATATAATTGCAGGAAGAGATTAGCGGAAGGAGACGGCAGATGAACAGGGAACTGATATTGGATTATATTGCCGCCATGGCGAACCTGTACGGAATGGTGCCGTTCAAGAAAGTTGCGGACGTGTACAAGAAACAGACCGGGGAAGCGGTCGACTGGAAGGAAGTCCGGGACCTGGCAACGTCAGAGTCGGAGGAGTTGAAGCGCCGTTTGATTGAATTGTTCTCGGATTATGCGCTGGCGAAGCGGGCAGAAGATGAGGACTGGTTCAGCGAGCTTCTCTGGCGGCATGACCGAAAACACTATTTCGTGCCCGGACAGGAAGAGCTGCTCCGGTACACGAATCCCGATTATTTCGAACGCACGGAGCAGGCGGAGGCGGTGAAATCGGTTGCTGTGGAATCAGGATTGGATGAAAAAAAGTCGGAGGAACTGTTGCTGGCCGTCCGGGACGCGGCGAATCACCCGGGAGACCCGGAAACCAATTTGCTGAGCGCCGTTTTGCCTTTTCTGAGCGAATTGAAGGATCCGGACGGCATCGACAAGCTCCGTTTTTTAACGGCCGAACAATTCAATGCAACCCGCTGCTGGCCGCACCGGGGCAAAACGCCGGCTCAGGCGGGCGAAGCGATTCATTTGCCTCCGCCGCGCCCGGAGCTGGATGAAGACAAGCAGGAAGTCGTCGATTATATTTTGGCGCTCACTCACTTGTATGGAATGGTGCCGGCAGCAAAAGTGGCGGAGATTTTCAGCCGGCAGAACGAAAGGACGCTCAGTGAACAGGAAGTGCTGAGAACAGCGGAAGAGCCTGACGCCGTACAGTGGATCGACCGGGGCTTCATCCGTCTGGAAGGAAGCCGGTTCGTCCACGAAGATGTGAAAAGCCCTGCGGCGCTTACGCGTCAGCAGGCGGGGAAGCCGTATTTCGTGCCGGAGCGGGAAGAATTGCTCCAATATGCGGATGCCGATCATTATGAATACACGCCGGAGCTGAAAGCACTGGAATCGTATGCGGCCCGCCATCTGTTCAAGAACGAACCGGTCAAACTCCATAACTGGATCGACTATGCACAATACTTGGCGTCCACGGAAGAACTCCCGACCCGGGCTTTTTCGGCGCTGATGGACTACGGGGAAGTCGTGTTTGACAATGACGGTCAGATGAATACGGTCGTCCGTCTGTTTTTTGAGGTCATGAACAACACACGTCTCTGGCAAAACCTCGGCCACACGCCGAACGAACTCAGCGGCAGACGCCAGCCGGTCAATGTGCTGGCGGATGCCGGCCCAATTGGCGGAGCCAGATCAGCCCATGGAGAAAAACCACAGCCCGCCGCCTCAGAAAAAGTCGGACGCAACGACCCCTGCCCGTGCGGCAGCGGGAAGAAGTATAAAAAGTGCTGCGGGAAGAATTAATGCAGGAATAGTAAAAGACCGGCGGGGTCTGCCGGTCTTTTTTCCGTGTCCGATATCTAAAGGGGGAATCCGGAACTTTCATTTCCATGGATGACCAGGTCTGTCTGAAGACTTTTTGCGATTCTCGCCAGCGTGTGACCAGAGGGGCAATCGTCCATGTCAGTGATTCTGCTTTATGGAAATTTCAACCGATTATAGCGCGAATGCTATAGCCATGTGATGTGCAAACAACGGCCCCCTTGCAGCAAGGGGGCCGTTTGTCAGCGTTCGCACGCATAGTTGTCTTTGTCGCGGTCCATTTTTGGCTGATACGCAGGATGGCCGGCGGGCACGCCGTTCGGGTATTTCTTCCGAAGTTCGGTGCAGTTTTGGAACCATTCGGTCGTTCCGCCGTTGGAAGACGCGGCAGGTGCAGCCGGTGTGGCGGGTGCAGCCTGGCTTCCGGAAGACCTTGTGTTTCCGGCTGCCGCATTTCCGTTGCCTTGCGGAGCATTGGCATCGGGCTGGACGGCGCCGGCATCAAAGCCCGAGTCGGTCGCATAGTCTTCAATGGACCAGATGCCGATTTTCTTTGCTTTCGCCTCGGCTTCCGCTTTCTCATAGTCATCGAGATGGCGGGTGTTCGGCGGATACACGTAGGCGACGCGGGCGAGGCCTTCCCGGAGCAGGGTTTCTTCGACGCTTTTGCCGTCGACATACACATAGGCCAGAAGCCGCCCATATTTGTCGGTCCGGCTGCCGACGTCAAATTCGATCGACAGGTTGCCGCTGTTGATCAACTCCCGGTTGCGCTCTTTCGCCTGCTCGCCGAACGGTTGCTTGCCGAGCCGCGGGTGGCTCGTTTCCGGGGTGTCGATCAGGAGATAGCGGACACTTTCTTCCTGTCCGTTGTAACGGATTTTGATCGTGTCGCCGTCGACGGTTCTGACGAGCTGGACGGGGATCAAATCCGTCGTGCCGGGTGTCGCGGCGGGCGCATCGTCCGAAATTGATTTGTCCGCAGTGGAAGGGGGAGCGGTTGCCACAGGTTCTGCTTCTTCGGTTGCCGGATTTCCGGGCGCTTCTTTTGCCGGCTTTTCCGACTTTTGTTCTTCCGGTTGTTTTTCTATAGATGTTTCTGATTGCGGCTTTTCAGCAACGGTGTCCTGTTGCTCTTGATCAGCTTTCTGCGACTGGTCGGCTGCCGATTCGTCGCTGTTCCCGGCAATTGCGCTCACGCAGCCGCCGAGTGAAAGCAGCAGTCCGGCGGCCAGGAGGACCGGTGCGACTTTTGTTTTCGTCTTTAATTTCTTGTTGATCGTCCATTCCTTGAACCCCCAAAAAGCGATGGCCAGTCCGATGAACACGACAGGATATTTTATGACGAGTGCTAGTAAGATCAATGCAATGATGATGGTGATGCAGCCTGTCAACGCGCCAATTCCTCCACGGTCCTGAAGCCTTTGGTCTTCAGGTAGTTCATGTTGTGATCAAATGTCTCGATGGTATCCGAAGGGTCAAGCCAGGCGAAATCCAGTCCTTCCAGGTCTTCGCGACGGATCCGGACGGACAGGATGCAGCCGCGGATCGGCGGTTCATCTGCCTGGGAATCGTCATAGACGTTCACCAAGATCCGGTCGGTGGGAAGGACGGCGAACAGCTCGCGGGCGATCCGGATGACCGAACTGCACACATAGTCCTGATAAAGCAGGAGAAACCGCTTTTTCGCCATCGGCTTCACCGACAGCTTACCGGTCTGCGTGAGCGTCATGACGTCACGCGGCACTACACTCCCGTCTCCGATGAGCAGGGCAGCCTCAGGGATTCCGTTGTCCGGAATTTCTACATTTACCGTGCTGCCGAGCTGGCGAATGTCCTCGAATGGATCGAGCTCTTCAAGCGCCGACAGCCAGGCGGAACGGTCACCGGCAAGAATCTTCCGGGCGAGTTGCTCGGTTTTCTTTTGCTCCGCAAGTATTCGTTCATCTTCTGCGGCAGCTGTTTTGACGGCTTCCTCGAGCTGTGCGCGCCGTGCCTCCGCGCGGTTGAACAGCCGGTCACGCCAGGTCGGCCTGTATCCGGCCAGTTGCCGCTTCGCTTTTTGGACAGCCGGCCCGTCGGCTCCGGTCGGAAGTGCCGGTGCAGAAAGAAGCTCCCAGTCGACCGGATCGGCCGCTTCCTGATGAACCGATGTCAGCATGGCCACGCGGGCATTGTACTGATCGACCTGGCGGCTGTTGTCTGCGGAAGGCCGGGCGGGGGAGATTTGGGTTTGTTCATAGGCAACGCGCTGCGGCCGCTTTGTCCGCCCGCCGACTTTTGTGCGATAGGAAATACCGGTGCCCGGAATGCCGACGTTCGCATACGTTCCGCGCTTGCCGACGGTCACGCTGGCCCCTTTGCGCCCGACTGATACGCTGGCCCCGCGCTTGCCGACATTCAGCCGGACACCCGGGGCGATTTTGACCCGTTTTTGAAATCTGAAGCCCAAGTGGAATAGCCCCTCTCTTTCTCTGATTGAAAATTAATCCATTCTATTTATAGAGCCTTTTAAGAGAATTGTAAAGTGGTTGGCCGGTTTTTCGCGGGGATGATGGGGAATACAAGATTGATAGAGGGGATGAATGAAGAGGGTTTCTGCGAGCCGGTGAAGAAGAGGGGCATTAAGAAATGAACGAGGAGGATGAGAGTGAAACGTATTTCCAAGTCATTGGTCACTGTGACGGCAGCTTCATTATTAACATTTGGCACAGCGGCACCGGCGCTGGGCGAAGGCAGCCCGGAAGCGAGCTTGCAAGTCGCGGCCGCTCATTACAAGGACGTATCCAAATCCAGTTCCCATTACGGCAATATCCTTCGCGCAAAGGAACTGGGCCTCATGACCGGCTACGGGGACGGCACATTCAAGCCGAACCAGCAGCTGAACCGAGGAAACGTCGTGAAGGCGCTCGGAAAGTATGCCGTCAAGCAAAGCGGACTGTCTCTGGATCAGTATATGAAGACCTACAACATCGCACGTGTGGAAAATTTCAGCGATGTTCCAAACAATGCACCGGACCAGGAACTCGTAAAATACTCAAAAATTGTGAAGGATCTCGGCATTTTCACCGGCTCCGACAACAAGCTACTGGCCGGCAGAGCAATCACGCGCGACCAAATGGCGGAAGTGCTCGTCCGCACATTTGCCTTCCAAGACCTGAAGGGCAAGCCGGTTATCAAAGACACCGGCAAATCGGCCTACGCCAAATCGATTGAAATCCTATATGAGAACGGCATCACGGTCGCCAACCCATACCGGCCGCACGCCACGACAAGCCGGGCCCAGCTGGCGACATTCCTGGTGCGCTCGTACGACAAAGCGAGCGCAGAAAAATCCGTCATGCCGGCTGACTTCTATTTGAAACTGAGACAGGGGATCGTGCAGGGGGCAGCTGTGCAAATTGATTCGACTTTCTCAAAACTGAAAGCTAAGATGGGCGAACCTGAGCGGTCGGATGATTTTGAAGGTGGCCTAGTGCATCGTTATGGACAGTACGTCTACGGCGTTCCTTATGATGATCCGGCTGAGCCGATCACAACCGTCTCGTACAACTTTGGAACGCATGCCCCAACCAAAGAGGAAGTAATCAGGCATATGGGAGTGGGAGAAGAACCAGAGCCCGTGGATGGACAGCACTATTACTGGTACGGTTATGGGGAATACGAAATCTTCTTTGAAATGGAGGAAGACGGGAATAGGATGAGCTACCTAACAGTGAAATCGAACAGATAAATATCAGAGAAATATGATGAAAACCGTGTTGCCTTTACGCAACACGGTTCAGACTGTAGACAAAACGGACCCAAAAGAAATCTTTTGGGGTCGTTTTGTCATTTTAATGGATATTTCGCATGTTCTTGCCCA